>JAFUKV010000231.1 GCA_017467745.1 Bacteroidaceae bacterium
ATACATATCGACCTGCGGAGCGATGAAGAACGCGCTGCTATCGACGGGTTGGAATTGGTCAACAAAAGCCACCCGCAAGTAATCGAAATATGGAATCTCGTATTTATGCAATACAACCGCAAAGCCGATGGTACACTCGAAAGCCTGCCCGCAAAAGTAATCGATACGGGAATGGGATTTGAACGTCTCTGTATGGCCATACAAGGCAAAACATCCAATTACGATACGGATGTTTTTCAACCCATCATTTCCGCCATAGGTTCTCTATGCGATAAAAAATACGGCGAATCTTCACAAGACGATATTGCCATGCGCGTCATCGCCGACCATATCCGTACCATATCTTTCGCCATCACCGACGGACAGCTGCCGTCCAACGCCAAAGCCGGTTACGTTATCCGCCGTATCCTGCGGCGCGCCGTTCGCTACGGTTATACTTTCTTAGGACAAAAACAAGCGTTTCTTTATAAATTGCTGCCTGCTTTAATCGATACAATGGGCGATGCTTACCCTGAATTGTCGGCGCAAAAAACATTGATAGAAAAAGTTATCAAAGAAGAAGAAGAATCTTTCCTACGCACGCTGGAAACAGGTATTCGTCTGCTCGATAAGGTTATGGACGATACCAAAAAGGCGGGGAAAAACATCATAAGCGGGATAGACGCATTTACGTTATACGATACATTCGGATTCCCGCTCGACCTTACAGAGCTGATTTTAAAGGAAAACGGATTAACGGCCGATTTGGACGAGTTCAACAACCAGATGCAACAACAAAAAGAACGCGCCCGCAATGCCGCCGCCATTGAAACCGGAGACTGGATTACATTAAAAGAAGGAGAACCCGTATTTATCGGTTACGACTTTACCGAATGCGACGCCGAAATTCTGCGTTACCGCAAAATAAAACAAAAAAATCAGGAACTATACCAAATCGTTTTAGATAAAACACCGTTTTATGCCGAAAGCGGAGGGCAGGTAGGCGATAGCGGCGAACTGAGAGGTGAAGGTGAAACTATCCGCGTAATTACTACTAAAAAAGAAAATAACTTGGCAGTACACATCACCAAAAACCTACCGAAAGACGTAACCGCTACATTCCACGCCGTCATCGACAAAAAAGCCCGGCAGGCAACGGCATGCAACCACACGGCAACCCACTTGCTGCACGAGGCGTTACGTACCGTATTGGGTACGCATGTAGAGCAAAAAGGCTCGTTGGTAGGGCCTGATAGTTTACGGTTTGACTTCTCTCACTTTCAAAAAGTAACAGATGAAGAGTTGCGTGAAGTAGAACGTCTGGCAAATGCTAAAATACGTCGCGACGAACCTCTCGAAGAAAACCGCGCCATGCCGATAGCCGAAGCCCGTAAATTAGGAGCAATGGCGTTGTTCGGCGAAAAATACGGTGAAGAAGTCCGTGTTATTAAGTACGGATCCTCTATCGAATTTTGCGGCGGTACGCACGTTGCCTCTACGGGAAATATCGGAATGGTTAAAATCGTATCAGAAAGCTCCATTGCGGCAGGCATTCGCCGTATCGAAGCTATCACCGCAGGCAAAGTAGAAGAACTTATAAATTTCCAACAAGACGTATTGAAAGAGATACGAGGCTTGTTCAACAACGTTCCGAATTTGACAACAGCTATCCAAAAAGCCATAGAAGAAAACGCCGAACTGAAAAAACAAGCGGAAGAATTCCTCAAAGAAAAAACCGTTGCGCTGAAAAATCACCTCATTAAACAAATACAAGAACGGTCGGGGATGAAACTTATTCGGGCAAAAGCAGAAATCCGTCCCGAAGCAGTAAAAGATATCGCATTCCAACTACGCGGAGAAATTACCGAAAATCTGCTTTTTGTCTCAGGAACCGTATTCAACGACAAACCGCTGCTTACAGTCATGCTCAGCGATGATTTGGTAGCCGCCGGACTGAATGCGTCCGCATTAGTACGCGAAGGCGCAAAATTGATACAAGGCGATGGCGGCGGACAACCTCACTTTGCACAGGCCGGAGGAAAAAATGTAGAAGGATTAAGCGCAGCTATCGACAAAATCATCGAATTGGCGGAAAAATAAAAAACTTTATTGTATAACAAAACCAAAGGCGAATTATTAAATAATTCGCCTTTGGTTTTTTAAGTAAATCACCAACTGTTTTCGTCTATTATACCATTTTTTTAATGCTTAAAAAGATTAGTATTCAAATCCGGCACGCCGCCTTACAGTATAAACTTTTCATTTACACGCTTTCAGCCCTCGAATCACGGCAGATGTAAATCCGGCATGCTCCATCTCATTCAAGCCTTTTATCGTAATTCCACCCGGCGTAGTAACTTTATCTATTTCCACTTCGGGATGCGAGCGATTTTGCAAAAGCAATTCCGCAGCCCCCTTTACAGTTTGAGCTACAATCTCTTGTGCCTGATGCGGATAAAGCCCCATCTCAATACCGGCCTCCATTGCCGCCCGTATATAGCGCAAGGCAAACGCAGTACCGCAAGAGCCGAGCGCAGTACACGCCGTCATCAATCGTTCGGCAACCAACAAAGATTTACCCATCTCGTCGAAAATAGACAAAACCAATGATTCTTGTTCCGATGACGCATTATGCGAAGCAACAACCGTCATGCTCTCTCCCAACGCAATCGCCGTATTGGGGATAACCCGAAACAGAACCGAATCTTGTCCCAATATTTCAGACAAATGATCGAACGAAACACCCGCTAACACCGATACATATATCTGTTCTTCGGTCTTGAGCACAGGTTTAACCTCTTTCACAACCTCATCCAACAGCCACGGTTTTACGGCAAAGATTACAATATCCGCACCTTCCACCACTATCGTATTGTCGATAGAGACCTTAATACGGTTATCAAAAGCCCTCAATTTATCCAATGTAGCCTCTGTTGCGGCGGAAACAGATATATTCTCAACTTGTACCAACGAACCTTTCGTCAGTCCCCGAGCAATTGACCCGCCCATATTCCCTCCGCCGATTATAGCAATTTTCATAATTAAAATATTTTATTTTCGTAAAAAATGCTTTGTCAAGAACCGGCGTACCGGCTCATCGTATAATTTTAAACACAAATACGCCAATGCGATGCTTCCCGCAACCAACGCCACCGCACCGGGCAAAGACTGTACAAATGTAAGATTTTCATTTTTAACCCAAGCATAATACAAATAAATAAACGGATAATGCACCATATAAAGCGGATACGATATATCTCCCAAAAATTTACATATTCGGGCAGACATTTTATCCGTTGTCTTTCCCGACGCACCCAAATAAACAAGTAACGGAAACAACAACACCGCGCACAAAGTATCGTACAAACCGTTCATCCACAGATACTCGCTCCCGCCGATACGAGGTACGGCAGATAAAACAATGATAGAGAAAGCGCCTATCCAAAACGCCCCTTTTACCTTGACCGGCTTAAAAAGGCGGAACAACAGCAACCCGGCAGAAAACGAAAATAACAAACGCAGAGAGCCGCCAAGCATGTTATCGGCCGTCAAAGCAAAGCCGACGCATAAATCGCCATACGGCCCCCAAATAGCAAACGACGCCAATCCGCAACCAACAACGAAAACCCATATCGAGAGTGCTTTGGTCGAAAATTTACGAATAAAAAAAGCATATAACACATTGCCGATATACTCGAAAAACAGTGACCAACTGGGACCATTCAACGGATACATCTCTCCCACGCCTCGAATCTCGGCGCCGGGCGTTGACGGAATAAGAAAAACATTCATCAACGTAGCCACAAGCAACATCGTTACCGGAACTTTCGAGACATCCCAAACGGAACAACCTTGAAAATAAAACATAACCGCACCGATAATAGCACCGATAACCACCATAGGATGCAAACGGATAATCCGACGTTTAAGAAACTCTACCGCCGACATTTTTTTCCAACGGTCATCGTATGCGTAACCGATAACGAAACCGGACAAAATAAAAAAGAAATCGACCGCTAAATATCCATGATTGATTTGCTGGTCTAAATGGCTGGTCGCATAGGCTTCGAATAAATGAAAGCATACAACGGTCAATGCCGCAACGCCCCGTAATCCGTCGAGAATATCATAATGCGGCTTTGTATCCGCAAATGCGGCTGCTGAAATATTTGACATCTGATTTGTGTTTTTAAATTTAAATCTAATTTTCAACTGTGCTGCGTTTACACATCAACAACAATCCCAGTTATACAATACGTTACCGAAATTTTGCTTCGCCAAGTCTTCTCCACTGATAAAGAAATTAGCTACACCGCAATCTCCCCACATCACGCTAAAATCGGAACTATCATCCTCATCGTCCGTATCCATTTGAAATAAAAGCGTATCATACTCAGCATACTGTTCGGCATAATCTATTCGCGGATCAAATTGCGTAAAATAAGGATAACCCAATAAGCGATGTCCCGTGCTATCTGTCATTTCTTCAATTGCCTCATATATCTCCGAGTCTATGAGATAATATAACATAACATCTTTATTTTCTTGCTTTATATCCCAACCGTATGTATGCGCCATTTCAATAAACAGTTCCTTAAACCGTCCGTAATCGGGATGAACTATCATATCGAGCGAAAAATCCAATGCGGCCTCTCCTTTTATGGGAGAATAATCGCACAATCGCTCATCCGTACTCGTTGGCATACCAATAGTGCAAATGTCTGTTTCCTGTACGGCATAATCAATCTGCTTATGATACACTACCCGAAAACCGTTTTGGGAAACCTGATTATCACAATCCAACCCGTACATACAATCATCGCCAAAGAAAACAAAAAATTGCAACATACCCGATTGAGGCAATTTCCCTTCCACGTTAAATCCGCTTCCATTTAACTTGTCAAGATTGATTTGCGCTATCATCGTCAACATTTTGCCGTCCTCATTTACCGGATATTCTTTTTGCAAGTCCCAATAAGGCAATCCCCCGAATTTACTATCTGTTATAGATGGTCGGTTTTTCCTATTCGTTTTAACTCTGATAGAAGTAATACCGATTTTCTTTCTCAGTTCATCGGTTATCTTAACAGCCAACGCTTTTTGAACCTTTCTATCCATATTCTTTCCTGTTTTTTGTGTAAAAATAAATGATTACAGATAAATATCCGCATCCTTTTCTATTTTTCGCCTCTTTTTTCATAAGATATTTTCTCCCCTACCAATCAATCGTCCCTCGCCAGATATTTAAAATAAAAATGGTTATTCCTCTTTTTTGTTATTATTTTTGTACAAAACACTTTTAATCTATGAAAACGTACAATTTTTGGGAACTATTTCTGATTAGCGTACTTTGCTGCATAAATGTTGGCGTATCTTCCGCACAAAACCGGACAGAGCCGTTACGACTGGCAGTAGCCGGCATAGCTCACGGACACTTAAACGATGTGATTTCCCGCATGAATCGGGGTGATTTTAAAATTGTAGGCGTATATGAAAAAGACGACCGACTGCGGGAAAAGAACGGACTAAGCCGACGGTTGGACAAAGCTCTTTTTTATGCCGACCTCGACAAAATGCTCGACCAAACCAAACCGGAAGCTGTTGTCGCATACGGATCAATTTTCGACCATTTAGCCGTAGTAAAGGCTTGCGCTCCAAGAGGCATACATGTTATGGTAGAAAAGCCTCTGGCCATGAATTTGAAACACGCCAAACGGATGGCTCAATTAGCCAGAAAGCATAACATTCTTTTATTAACGAACTACGAAACCAGTTGGTACGGCTCGAACCACGAAGCCTTCCGGCTTATCAAAGAGCAAAACGCTATCGGCAACATTACCCGTATGCTCATATACGACGGGCATCAAGGCCCGTTTGAAATAGGCTGCGGAAAAGAGTTTACCGATTGGCTCACCGACCCGAAACTGAATGGCGGAGGAGCTATTATTGACTTCGGTTGCTACGGTGCCAACTTGGCGACATGGATGCTCGACGGGCAACGCCCCATTAGCATATATGCCGTTACCAATCATCAGAAACCCGGCAAATATCCCAAAGTAGACGACGATGCCACCATTTTGGTGCAATATCCGAACGTTACCGTACAAATCAT
Organism: Bacteroidaceae bacterium; assembly: GCA_017467745.1. Classification (GTDB taxonomy): domain Bacteria; phylum Bacteroidota; class Bacteroidia; order Bacteroidales; family CHK158-818; genus Gallibacteroides. The sequence continues at coordinate 6,092 of JAFUKV010000231.1, forward strand.
GCCATCGTGGAACTGGCCGATGAACAGAAAAGACATGTACGTGTACGGTTCGCAAGGATATATTTACCAAAGTACCCCGACACGTCTCTCTCTTTTTCAAAACGGAAAAGAACGTAATATAAGACCGGCAACATTAAAAACACCCTATAATGACTCTTTTCTCTACCTAAAAGCAGCCGTTCGGGGTGAAATACAGGTACGGCCTTCCGATTTGGCCTCGTTAGAAAACAACCTGATTGTCGTAGAAATATTAGATGCGGCCGTTAAAAGCGCCCGAAAAGGAAAACCGATTTATCTGAAATAAATCCGGTAGAAATTTTTCAAAAAACATTTACCGGCAGAAATATGTGGGGGATAATACAAATGCGCAAAGTAAATACCTCAAATTTTTAGGGTATATAATATTGGAAATTAATTTATTATAGCGATTTTGATAGGAATTGAACGGATAATACAAAAACGCAAAATATGAAACATTGGTTTACATTCATGTAACATTTTTCCGGAAAACGTGTTACATTTGTATCATATAGAAACTTTTTATGTTATAATAGTGGGCATTTTTATAGGGAAAATGTAGCAAAAAATCCAAATCCCCCCATGAATCCCCCCATAAAAGGTATATAATAGAAATGAATAATTATTCAGAATCTATATTTGCTTTAAAATCCAATATGAAATCTTTTATATCAGTTTTATATAGATTAATATAATCAGAAAGTTTGTTGAATTTATATATATAATATTCTTCGTTTTCTTTTATACGTAATATGTATAAAATAGTTTTTAATTTATCATCAGACAATATTATATTGTTTATGTCTTCATTGAAATCTTCATCAAATTCTTTCTTTTCTGAATCAAATGAAATTAATTTAGGGAATTTCTGGCATAGAAATTCAGGCATTCCTAAAAAATGGAGAGTTTCTATTATTTTTGAATAAGAATTATATATACTTTCTAAATCAGACAATTCAGATCGTACTAATTCTTTTAATTTATCCATAGAAAATTGTTCATAATATTTTATTTGCAAATATTCATAATGGTAATATCTTAGTTTTGATCCTCTGAAATATTTTTCTAAAACAGATTCATTTATTTTTATTAATTCACTATCTTTTGTTGCTGTATCTTCAAAATCTTTTGCTACTTCTATATCGCCAATATCATTAAACCACCACGAACCAGAAATACCCATATCAAATATTTTATCTAAAATATGAACACTGGGTTTTTTTTTACCATTTTCAATTAACGAATAATATGCTTGTTTTATACCAAGTTTTTTTGCAAAATCAGACTGATTTAATTTAAAATAAGTTCTTATTTGCTTTAATTTATTTCCGTAGTCAATATTTTTCTCCATTTTATTGATATTGTCAATAATTAGTAATATATTTGCATTGTATATGTAAAATAACAAGCAAATATAGAAAATAAAACAATATGGCATTATCTATTGAAGAAAGGAAAATCATACAAGATTATTTGCCTTATGGTTCCCGTACAGAAGTGGCAAAACAGTTAGGGATTAGAAAGCAACATATAAACGCCTACTTTATTGGAGAAACTAATAGCCCTAAAATAGAAAGAGCCTTATTAAAGAAAGTAAAGGAATTAAAGAAAGTGGAAGAAGATTCGCGTATAATGTTTAATGGGCTGTTTTGTAGAAAATAATATATTGTTCGTATCGTACCGGTATTTGCGGGAAATAGGTATAAAAGAAAAATCTATTGACCATTGGAACGAGCGCGGCCTCCTTACCCCTATCAAGTTTCGAGGGGAGGCGTATGTATGTTATGACGACATACCCGCGCCTACCCGCACGAAATTACCCGATAAGGAGACGATAATAGACGGTTTTCACATATCGGACGATACAGAACGGGAATATTACCAGCGCATGACGGTTGCCCGAGATATACGCTATGCGGCATATTTAGATGAATATCGCAGTACGCAGCCAGAAGATAAGGCGCGGGAATCGGCACGGCTGCACGCCGTTCTTTCCGTAACGGTACAAGAACACGGCGATTACAGGTTTACCGGAAAACCGCAATTACGTAAACTTTACAACGCTTTTTCGCGCTTATATCCGGGGAAATACGGATATACGCACTTTTGCAGGATAATACAGAAAGCCAAACGCGAGGGAATAGAAAATGTAGTAATAAAGCGTTATCCCGGTTCTTTGAGGCGGTTAAACCCTGTTATAGACAAATGGTTGATAGATGCGCTTTCGTCGGGTAAATGCTACTCATATCCCTCTATTCACCGTATGATTTCAGACCTTTGCGACATACACCGTATAAAACGCCCGTCTCTGTCATGGGTAAAAACGGCTGGGCGGGAATTGATGCCGGCCGTTTCATCAGGGCGTTATGGTTCGGACAAAGCGCGAAACGCACAACCGTATGCCGGCATTATCCGGGCGCAACATATCGGAGACCAGTGGCAGATAGACGGTTGGAGAATGCCGTTTTATATGTCCGGATTTCATACCCTTACATTATTTACCGTTTTAGATGCGCATTCCAGTAAAATAGTTGGGTATTGGGTTGATTATGAAGAGAATACAAATACGATTTTAAAAGGCATAGAGAACGCCGTACACAATTGCGGTTATTTACCCTTTGAAATATTGTCAGATAACCATAGCTTTAATAAAACCAAAGAGGCGGAATACTTTAAAAACACTCTTTCAGGAATGGGCGTAACATGGAAAGTATCGGAAAACCCCCGTTATAAATCGTTGGTAGAAAGGAGTTTTTCAACGTTCGGTACAAAATATTGCAAAGAAATGTACGGTTATATCGGCGAGGGTGTCCGTACACGGCGCAAAGACGGCCGCACATCTCAGGAACTTGTAGACCGTTACACTAAATCGAGTGCGTTTTTAACGGAGGAACAAATAAAATTAATCGCCGTTCGTATGGTGGAAGCATACAACGCCGGCGAGAATATCTCTACGGTATCACCGGAGGAAAAATACCGGGCATCGGAAGCCGTACACGCTATACCTGTGTCGGAATTAGACCGTATGCGGCTATTTATACGCCAATCCGAAGCATTAATACGCAGAGGACAAATTAATATAGTTCGGGGCGGTGTTAAGTACGAATACCAATTGAACGCGAAACAATACACAGAACTAAATGATAAACGTGTAGCGTACAGGTATATAGATTTCAGCGAAATATATCTTTTCGACATCAAGACGGACATGCCGTTAGGAACGGTAAAACGGAAACAGTACGCCGCCGGCGCGCTTGCAGACCAGGCGGAAAAAGATATAGACATTTTAAACCGTAACAAAGGCCGTTTGAACGGCATTAAAACGGCGTTCAAAAACAAGCAAATAGAAATAGCCCGTAAAGCCGAATCCATAGACCCGGAAGCCGCTTACGCGATGAATGCCAGACTAACGCCCAAAAACATTATAGAAGATTTCAAGAAAAACGGGGTGCGCCGGATACAGGCCGAACGGTTAGGGGTGGATTTATCAGTAGTTACCGATATTCCCGTATTTAGCGAGGTACAGACGGCAACACCCGACAAAAAAAGGGGCAAAGATTCACCCTTTACCCCTAAAAACCATAAAATCAGTATTTTAAAACTCAATAAATAAAACACCAATTTTAATTTTTATCAGCATGGCAAAGATAGAAGAAAAAAAAGAACTGCAAAACAGAATTTCGGTTTTTTGTGAAACAAACGGGATAAGCCGCGCGGATTTTGCGGTAAAAGCGGACGTTTCCCCCGCTACATTATCGGCGTTAGATAACGGACAATGGGATAAAATATCGTTATCTATGGTAAAAAAACTGACAGCTTTTATAAAGAGTACGGAAGCCGGAAACGTGTTTAACACATCCGATTTTCAAACAGTACAAGACCTTTGCGATACGGCTAAAAAGTATCATTTGATGATAGGTCTAATAGGCGATACCGGAACCGGAAAAAGTACGGCATTAACCTATTACGGCAACCGTAAAAACGTTTATCGGGTAACGTTCGAGAAATCAATGAATCCCAAACAATTCTATACAACGCTTTTACGAGAGTTAGGCGTAGACTTCGAGGGTAATATAAACGCCCTGATAAACCGGGCGGCCGCCGAACTGAACGCCAAAGAAAGTCCCTTAATCATTATCGACGAAGCCGGAAAAATAACCCATTCGGTATTGTTGTATCTACACGATTTACGAGAAAAAACAAAAGCGGGTTGCGGTATAGTTCTGGCCGGTATGCCCTATTTCAAAACCAATTTGCAGAAGTTCGCAAGCAAAGGAAAAGAGGGTTTCAGCGAGTTTTTACGCCGCATTAATATCTGGCATACCCTGAACGGATTAAACGCCGCAGAGGTAAAATATATAGCCGAAAAGAACGGTATATCAGACAAGGAGAGAGTAAAGGAATTATGCCGTATAAAACGTTTCGGAGATTTGGCGAACGAAATATTATTGGATAAAATCATGTCTAACGCAATATAAAACAGTGTATTATGGAAGAAAAAGAACAATATGTATTAACGGTGGTGGAATTTGACGAAAAACCATTAATCGAGTTTTTGAAAAGCGGCGGTTTTCCGCCTGAATTAATAGTACGTTCTTTAAACGTGTGTTTAGCCGACTATATACACGGAATAATAGATAGTGGAATAGATTGCGCAAATGACGAATATATAAATGTATTGTGTGTATTTCAGCGAGTTATGAACGATTGTATAACATCTAAATAAAAAAGATATGGTAACGATAAAAGACGAAAAGATAATTATAGAAATAAAATCCCGTTGCCCGGAGGATGATTTAATAAAAATGACAAATTCTCTAATGAGTGCGATACCGTTCATAAACACGGATATTTTATCACAAGATATGATATATGATTTGATTATGTTGTTAAGCGCGCTATATCCGACAGAAGAACAATTGAAGAAAATATACTATGAAAACCAATAAAATAACTCCGGCACAACTCAAAGCGATACACGCCATATTAAACCGTAACGGCCTGATGACGCAAAAGGAAGAAATAGTATACAGTGTTTCCGGCGGTCGCACTACCAGCAGCCGGGAACTAACCCGGACGGAAGCCAAAGAAATGATAATGTATTTCAATCGGCACGACGCGCGGCAAAGCGAAATACGGAACATTTGGCATTTAGCGCGCAATATGGGTATGATATACGGCACTACACCGGAAGACAACCGGATGAATGCCGCAAAAATAGACATGTTCTTAAAATCGCGCGGAACAATCAAAAAAGCCATAAACCAACAGAGTTTAGCGGAACTTAAAATAACGCACCGGCAATTTGAGGGAATGCACCGAAAATATGTCGAAAAAGAAGAAAAAGCCGGGCACTTGCAACATTTAAACGAATTGTTACGCATAGCCTCTACTAATGAAGATTACGGCGCATGTGCGACGTTAAAAAAAGAAATAGAATCAATAACCCCCAAAAAGAAACGTAAAAATGAAAGAATTTCTATTAAGTGATGAAACCCGAAACAGTTACGGGCTAATCATAAAAACGGACGGGATAAAACTTGACCGCTTTTTAAGAAATCCCGTAATGTTCCTGAATCATGACAGGCAATTAGGCATTGCCGGACGATGGGAGAATATCCGCATATCAGAGCAAAAACTATACGGTACGCCCGTATTCGACGAAATGCACGAACCGGGAAAAACGGCAAAGGAACAATGCGAAACAGGATTTTTAAAAGGTGCGAGTATCGGCATAGATAACGTTGTATATTCCTCTGATACCCCCGACGTAGTAATAAGTTGCGAACTTATGGAAATATCCGTATGCGATGTTCCCAGCAACCAAAACACGTTACAATTATATGTGAAAAACAAGCCGGTATCACCGGTTAATTATAAACAATCAAAATTTAATGTTATGGACGAAACCAAACTAACGGAATTAAAGAAACTTTTAGGCTTGCCGGATGCCGCTTCGGACGAGGAGATAATA
>JAFUKV010000232.1 GCA_017467745.1 Bacteroidaceae bacterium
GAAAGATATTTTTCAAATGTAGGATACAGAGTTTCTATTATACGAGAATCGCCGTAATATGAATATATAGCACGAGGAATAATAAATAACGCCGCGTCCCAAACAGGACCTATCCAAGGTCCATATCCCCAACTGGCGGTAGGAATGATACCTGAAATATCGCCCTCTTCCCGTTGATTATCGATAAAGTCGGTCATCCATTTTTCATATACTTTTATACCGTCATAATTGAGCAATCCCAAATCTACCGAAATATGAGCATCGGCCGTCCAACCGTTTTTTTCTCGCTGCGGACAGTCTGTCGGGATGCTATGCAGATTTCCCACGTACGAACGGTTAGTCGCCTCCCAAATCTTATTCAATAAATCGTTCGAACAACTGAATGTCCCTACCGGTTTTACATCGGTATGGAAAAATAATCCTGTAAGACTTTCTTGTGTCAGCGTTATCGGTTTACTGCTTTCAACCTCTACATATTGAAATCCATGATAATTAAAACGAGGCTCGAAGATTTCCTCTTCGCCCGTACCTTTCAAAATAAATTCATCCATCTGAAATACTTCGGATTTATCAACAGGATGAAAATAAATATTGATATTTCCCTGTTCCAAACGTCCGTCAGCCTTCAACAATTCTCCATGTTTCAATGTAATACGAGTACCGGCTTGCCCTTTCACTTTCAATCGAGAACCTCCGGCAATGTTTTCGCCTAAATCGAATACATACAATTTATCGCTAAACGCTTTTATCGATTTCGGTTTTACCTCACGTTCCACTCGAATAGCCGGCATAGTTTGCGCCTGCATAACGGGAGCCGGGCATTCTGTTATTTGTGCAAAACCCCATCCGGAATCGTCAAACCCGTTTTTATTCCAACCCGGTTGTTCGGCCGTAGCATCGTAAATATCTCCACTATAAATGTTATTGAACGTAACAGCTCCAAGAGAAGTTTTCCATGTTTCATCCGACACGATAACCGACTCGCTACCGTCTGTATACTGAATACGCAATTCGCAAATCATACGAGGACGATTACGCCAACGCGCTTTTTCAAAATCCCAAACTGCCACAGACTGCACATTATACCATCCATTACCTAACATTGCGGCAACAGTATTCTCGCCTTTTTGTAACTGAGATGTCACATCGTAAGTAGAATAAAGCACACGTTTATCGAATGCCGTGTAACCGGGATCCAATAAATTGTTTCCGACCTTATCTCCGTTCAAATAAAGTTCATAATATCCGGCGCCCGTTACATAAGCACGAGCCGATTGAATGTCTTTATCCGCTGTAAATGTTTTCCTAAAAATCGGAGCAGCTCTGAAATCTTTGTCTTTATCATCGGTAATCCATTTGGCTTTCCAATCAGATTTATTCATCTTGGCCGTCTCAAACCACGCAACGGGAGAGTCAGCCAAACGATTGTTATGATTATCCCAAACTTGAACATTCCAATAGTAACGGGTATGAGAAGCAAGCGGTGTACCTTCATACGCCGTTAACGCCTGCCCGCTTTTTATTTTTTTTGAAGTCCAGATATCCGCTTTTCCCTGCTCTAACAGCTCGGGAGAAGACGCAACTTGAATACGAAACTGTTTTTGCTTGAACCCTTGCTCATTTCCCGTGAATCTCCAAGAAAAACGAGGAGCAGAGTTATCTATTCCAAGCGCTTCGTCCATATACTCGCAACGCAACCCCGTTATTTGGGTTTTATCATTCGTACCTGAACAGGCCCCCAATATAAGGAGCAAAACTAATAAACAATAAGTAGTTGTTGTTTGCTTGATTTTTTTGTGTGTCATTGTGTATGTTTTAACGTTTATTTCTTAGGTTGATAATTAAATACATAACAAAAACGGTTATTAGGAGCAGTATCGCCATACTCCATACATTGTTTTATGTCGCCCCCGTCTAACGGAATATTATCCATCCACTTAAACCGCAAAGAAAATGCTTTTTTATCGTCCAGTGCCATTAAAGACAAAGGTATAACTAATTCTAACTTATTCCCATTTAAACGGTATGATATTTGCTTCTTACTTTTCCACGTCCAACCGCCGCCACAAACATAACACCATGCTTTACCTTCTGCCGGACTCTCCGCCTTACCAACCATAAACTGAAATCCTTCCCATGCAGGTTGCTCGCTGTTTTCAACTCCGATAAACAGATTCATCCAATCAATATCGGAATAAACGATAGGAGATGCCGTTTCTACATAAAAATGAATTTCTTTTTTAGTAACAGCTACCTTACTCCGTACAAAATCATTTCGTCCTGACGCGTTTATCAATTGTCCCGTACTACCATAGCCAAAATGATTACGCGGTTTTATATCTCCTTTATCATCGATATAGGGCTGCACTATACCGCCCCAATCCACTTGTTTTAGAACTCCGGATTGATGATTCGTTACAGAAGTTCCTCCCTTATAACGGCGAATAAAATCGGCCATTTGATAATAGTAATTATCTCCGAAGCCTCCACGCATCGGTTCTATATCGCGGCTGAACTCTTCATGATACTGATCTACACAATAGGTATCTC
>JAFUKV010000233.1 GCA_017467745.1 Bacteroidaceae bacterium
ATATGAGATTTCAATGTTGGCCGATGTCGTAATAATCAACTCAATCGAATTCTGGTCCGGTTCAAATCCTATTGCCTCCAATACCCAACAAATTCAGGGCGAAAACGGTAAATATTTAGTAGAATCGCACGAAAACGGTTACACTATCACAGATGAAACTAACGGAACTGTTACAGAATTCGTTTATGACAATACTGACGATTCTTGGTCGGTAGAAGCTAACGGAAACTCTACCAAATTTATGACCTTTACCGATAAAAATCATGTAGACATGTACTTACCCGGTGGAGAAACAATGAATGTAGAAATTTCTCAGGCTGGTGTTCTCGCATTCAAAAATATTGTAGAAAACAGCGCATATTACGCCAACAAATAATCAAAAAAGGTTATTTTATTTTTTCTATATATAAAACAGACATATCAAAATGAAAGATATGCCTGTTTTTTTGTTATATTTATTACGAAACCAATATTATAATAAAATGAAAAAGAAATCAGTATTACCCCTATTTTTCGCAGGAATTTTTTTAATAGCCTGCTCCGGACATGCGTCAAAACAAAAAAATAAAGATCCGGAACCTATACAAACAGAAAAGCAAAAGACTGACGAACCCAATTTGAAAGATTCTTTAAAAATAAAAGACGGATTGGGAGACATCGTAGAACAACGATACGAAGGAATACTCCCGGCAGCAAGCGGACCGGGTATAAAATACGACCTAACTATTTGTTCACAAGAAAATAGCGGGGACGGAGTTTTCATATTAAATATGACTTATCTTGAAGCAGAAAACGGAAAAGACGAAACATTCACTACTACCGGAAAACGGCTTACTTTAAAAGGCAGCGCCATGAATAATGACGATACGGTATATGAACTTGTTTCATCAGATGGGTCTGGCTCAACCTACTTTTTAGTACAAGGAGATAGCCTGACATTGCTCAATTCTGAACTGAAAAAAGCGGAATCTAACTTAAATTACACAATTGTATTGGTGAAATAAGTTTACCGGTTGCCCCTCTCTCATAAAATCTATAAAAACAAAAAATCCTTTCTCTCTATTTATTAACAATAAGGAGAAAGGATTTCTATTTAATACGAAAACCGAATAATATCAAAAAAATTACATCCGAAGATAAAAATCTCGCGTAAGGTCAATATACTTTTCCGTATAGACATGTCTCGATACTTCAATAGACATCTCATCCTCTTCAACCGGTTGACATTTTCTTTTCCATTCTGTCAAAACCCGTTTAACCTCCCCTCCATCTCTGCCCTTCACATACATTAAACGAGACAAAAACAGAGAATTAGACTTCGCAACTTCTTTCATCTTCAATAACCCGGATGCAGGATAGATAATAGACAAAACCCCAGCTTCCGACAATAATCGGGACGCTCCGAAAAATAAATCTTCCAAACCGAATGTTTCAGTATGCCGAGCAATCCGACGAGATACGTCGGGCGGCAATAAAGAATTTTCAAAAAAAGGCGGATTGGACACAATCAAGTCATAAAAAGGCTCTTTATCAATACAAAACCTATTAAAATCCAAACAAAAAACAGATATTCTGTTCTTCCATTCCGACATCGCTACATTTTCCGAAGCCTGTCGTGCAGCATCAGAATCTATTTCCACCGCATCAATAACAGACTCAGCAGTTCGTTGAGCTATCATCAAAGCAATTAGCCCCGTACCTGTACCGACATCTAAAATACGGCGGGCATGAGACACACTACACCACGCACCTAACAAAACGCCATCAGTACCCACTTTCATTGCGCATCGATCTTGGTATATTCTGAATTTTTTAAACTGAAAAAACGCGTTTCCCATTTCAGCATCCATGTAATTTTGACTGCAAAATAATAAAAAAAGAAGAAGAATTCCGAGTTTTTCCTGTTTCATATAACTTTGGCACACATCTTGCAGTATAATGGAAAAGTGTAGGACTCAAAAGAGTTTCCTCATATATATGACAAAATGACAGTCTCCTAATTATAAATATAATGTTCAACAACAACCCATTTGATAATACAGAAGAAAACGAATCGCCAATTATGCCAATATTTACAGAAATAGAAGGAAATATAGATTTAGATTGCAAAGGTGCTGAAGAAAACGACTTACCCATACTGCCGTTACGTAACATGGTTATGTATCCGGGAGTTGCCCTACCTGTATCCGTAGGTCGTTCAAAATCGCTGAAAATCATAAAAGAAGCCTACGCGAAAAAAAAATTTATCGGCGTAGTATGCCAACGAGACATGACCGTAGAAGACCCGGAACTGAAAGATTTATATCCGGTTGGTTCCGTTGCTGAAATACTGAAAATACTTGAAATGCCAGATAACGGAACTACTGTTATCCTGCAAGGTAAAAAACGTTTCGAAATAAAAGAAATAACTTCTACCGAACCTTATTTGCGAGCAAACGTATCGTTTCTCGAAGAAATAGCTCCTCCTGAAAAAGACAAACAATACAAAGCATTAATATCTGCCGTAAAAGATCTGACATTTAATATATTAAAAACGATTGGAGAGGCTACTCGCGAAATGATTTTCGCTATACGCAACATAGAAAGTATCCATTACATGATAAACTTTTTATGTACCAACATTCCGATAGAAGCCTCGCAAAAGCAAAAACTGCTTGAAATAGACAGCATAGAGAAGCGAACCTATATGCTTTATAAAATGATGAGCAAAGAGGCGCAGCTTATCGAAATAAAGGCAGACATACAGTCTAAGGCGCGTGAAGATTTGAGCCAACAACAACGAGAGCATTTCTTGCAACAACAAATTAAAACCATACAAGACGAGTTAGGAGGAAATACACAGGAACAAGACATTATAGAGCTACGGCAAAAAGCGGAAAAAAAGAAATGGAACCAAAGCGTTGCCGATACATTTGAAAAAGAGGTAAAAAAGTTAGAACGATTACACCCGCAATCGCCCGACTTTTCTATTCAATTCAACTACTTGCAAACCATGATAGATTTGCCGTGGAATGAATACTCAAAAGATAGCTTCAACTTAAAACATGCCCAACGGACATTAGATAAAGACCACTACGGGCTGGAAAAAGTAAAAGAACGTATCATTGAGCATTTGGCTGTTCTAAAATTACGTGGCGACCTAAAATCGCCCATTATTTGCCTATACGGCCCTCCGGGAGTCGGCAAAACTTCGCTCGGAAAATCCATTGCCGAATCTCTGAAACGGAAATATGTACGTATGTCCTTAGGCGGTTTGCATGACGAAGCAGAAATACGCGGACATCGGCGTACATATATCGGAGCCATGCCCGGCCGTATCATACAAGGTCTGCTAAAAGCCAAAACATCGAACCCCGTTTTCGTTTTAGACGAAATAGATAAAATTGGCAATGATTTTAAAGGAGATCCGGCATCGGCATTATTGGAAGTATTAGACCCTGAACAAAACAGTACGTTCCATGACAACTATTTGGATATCGACTACGATTTGTCTAAAATACTATTCATAGCAACGGCCAACAATCTCAATACAATATCTCAACCGCTGTTAGACCGAATGGAGTTAATAGACATAAGCGGATACATACAAGAAGAAAAGGTAGAAATAGCCCGTAGACACTTACTACCTAAACAACTTGAAAATAACGGATTGGAAAAAGGCGAGATAGATATACCCAAAAAAACGATGAATGCTATCGTCGAAAACTATACTCGGGAATCGGGCGTAAGAGAATTAGATAAAAAAATAGCGAAAATATTACGAAAAATAGCCCGTAAAAAAGCATCCGAAGAAGAATATCCTAAAAGTCTCACGGTATCAGACTTAAAAGAATATTTGGGTATGCAAGAATACAGTCGCGATAAATACGAAGGAAATGAATATCCGGGTGTCGTTACGGGGCTGGCTTGGACAGCCGTAGGCGGAGAAATTCTTTTCGTAGAATCGAGCCTAAGCAAAAGTAAAAGAGAAAAACTAACGTTAACGGGAAATCTGGGCGATGTAATGAAAGAATCGGCCGTAATAGCGATGCAATACATTAAATCGCACGCCGACTTGTTGAACATTCCGGAAGAAGTGTTTGACAAATGGAGCGTACATATACATGTACCGGAAGGAGCTATCCCCAAAGACGGCCCTTCTGCCGGTATCACTATGATTACCAGTTTAGCATCATCGTTTACCCAACGTAAAGTAAAACCCAACTTGGCAATGACCGGAGAAATCACTTTACGAGGCCGCGTATTGCCCGTAGGAGGAATAAAAGAAAAAATATTGGCTGCTAAACGAGCTAATATCAAAGAAATTATCCTTTCCGAAGAAAACAGAAAAGATATAGAAGAAATAAAAGATACTTATATCAAGGGGCTGACATTCCATTACGTTAAAGACATTAAAGAAGTATTGGATTTAGCGTTATTGAAAGAGAAAGTAGCCCATCCCCTGAACTTAAATTAATATGTATTTTTATAAAGCGGCAGACCGGTAAATATTTACCGGCCTGTCGCTTTTACTACACCCCCTGCCTTATCCCCTTCGACCTGACAAGAAACGCAAACATCACACCAATAGTTAGAACACATATCCGTTTTGTACACTAATAACCCCGTTTCAGAATTAAAAGAAATAACGTAATAAATAATCTCAATACAAAGGCTTCTGTAATAAATATCAATATTGATGATATATACGTTCTATCTCAATTCGTTTTTTAACGGGCATTTTGTATCTTTGTGGTCTGAAAATTCAAAATTACGATGAGCGAGAACAAACTGATAGACAAACTGAACGACTTGGCTGTTAAATTTGAAGAGATAGGGACACTTATAACCGACCCTGCCGTAATTGCAGACATGAAACGGTTTGTCAAACTGACAAAAGAATATCACGATTTAGAAAAAATCGTAGCAACCCGCAACCGTTACCAGCAACTATTGAATTCAATAGATGAAGCTCGGATGATACTCGACTCGGAAAACGATGCGGATATGCGTGAATTAGCCAAAGAAGAACTTGACGATAGCCTCGAAAAATTGCCTCAAATGGAAGAGGAAATCAAACTGCTGCTTATCCCCGAAGATCCGGAAGACAATAAAAACGCTATCGTAGAAATACGCGGCGGAACAGGCGGAGACGAAGCCGCTATATTTGCGGGAGATTTATTCAGAATGTACGCCAAATATTGCGAAACAAAAAACTGGAAAGTAGACGTATCCAGTTTTACCGAAGGGTCATCCGGAGGATATAAAGAAATCATTTTCACCGTATCGGGAGAAAAAGTTTACGGAACGTTGAAATACGAATCAGGCGTACATCGCGTGCAACGCGTTCCCGCTACCGAAACACAAGGACGCGTACACACTTCGGCCGCATCCGTAGCCGTTTTACCCGAAGCAGAAGAGTTTGACGTAGAAATTAACGAAGGGGAAATAAAATGGGATACTTTCCGTTCGGGAGGCGCCGGCGGACAGAATGTCAACAAAGTAGAATCGGGCGTACGATTAAGATACGTCTGGAAAAACCCCAACACAGGAGTATCGGAAGAAATACTGATAGAATGTACAGAAACCCGAGATCAACCCAAAAATAAAGAACGGGCATTAACTCGGTTACGCTCGTTTATATACGATAAAGAACACCAGAAATACATAGACGATATTGCCGCCCGCCGCAAAACGATGGTATCGACAGGCGACCGTTCCGCAAAAATCAGAACATACAACTATCCGCAAGGACGTATTACCGACCACCGTATCAATTACACTATTTACAATTTGGCGGCCTACATGGACGGCGACATACAAGATTGTATAGACCACTTAATTGTAGCTGAAAATGCCGAACGAATGAAAGAAAGCGAATTGTAACAACTTCAAACATACGACACAAATGAACAAACAACAATTATTTGAAAACATAAAACGGAAACAATCGTTTTTATGCGTAGGCTTGGATACGGATATTAAAAAGATCCCTCCTCACTTGTTAGAAAGCAAAGAACCGATTTTTTCATTTAATAAAGAAATTATTGACGCTACCGCAGATCTTTGCGTAGCATACAAACCGAATCTGGCCTTTTACGAAAGTTTAGGCGTAGAAGGTTGGATAGCATTTGAAAAAACAATACGCTACATAAAAGACCGATACCCTGATATTTTTATCATAGCCGACGCTAAACGAGGAGACATCGGAAACACTTCCGAAATGTATGCCCGCAGTTTCTTCGACCACCTCGATATAGATGCCGTAACGGTTGCCCCCTATATGGGAGAAGACAGCGTCAAACCGTTTTTATTATACCCCGAAAAATGGGTTATCGTTTTGGGACTTACCTCTAACAAAGGTTCGCAAGATTTCCAAATGACCGCCGATAACAACGAAGAACGTTTATTTGAAAAAGTAATGCGCGTTTCGCAACAATGGGCATCAGACAATCAAATGATGTACGTTGTCGGCGCTACACAAGGACAGTTGTTTGAAGATGTACGAAAAATCGTTCCTGAACATTTCCTTTTAGTTCCCGGTGTAGGAGCGCAAGGCGGCAGTTTGGAAGAAGTAGCCAAATACGGCATGACTGACCAATGCGGATTGTTGGTAAACTCTTCTCGACAAATTATTTACGCTGATAAAACGACCGACTTTGCACAAGCCGCCCGCACACAGGCCAAACTTGTACAACAACAAATGAGCGAATTATTAAAAGCGAAAGGTATTCTATAATATTTAGTTAGGTAGTGTAATAAAAATCAGTACATTTTATTACAATTTGTACCTACCTATAAAAATATTTCGTATTTTTGTAAACGATAATAAAGGAATTATTTCAAAATCATATCAAAATGCAAACTATTGATAATTTTAATTTTGCCGGCAAAAAGGCTTTTGTACGTGTAGACTTTAACGTACCTTTGGATGAAAATTTCAATATTACCGATGACACCCGTATGCGTGCGGCTTTGCCGACGTTAAAAAAAATTATCGCCGATGGCGGTAGCGTTATTATCGGCTCACATCTCGGTCGCCCCAAAAAAGGTCCCGAAAATAAATTTTCGTTGAAACACATCGTAGCCCATTTGTCTGAATTATTAGGACAACCCGTTAAATTTGTCGACGACTGCAAAGGCGAAAAAGTAAAAGAGGCCGTAGCTGAACTGAAACCGGGAGAAGTTCTGGTACTTGAAAATCTCCGTTTCTATGCAGAAGAAGAAGGTAAACCTCGCGGATTGGCAGAAGATGCTACCGACGAAGAAAAAGCTGCTGCTAAAAAAGCTGTTAAAGCCAGCCAGAAAGAATTTACCAAAGACTTGGCAGATTTAGCAGATGTGTATGTAAACGATGCTTTCGGTACTGCTCACCGCGCTCATGCGTCAACAGCATTAATGGCGGCTTACTTCGCTCCCGAAAATAAAATGTTCGGGTATTTAATGGAAAAAGAAGTAAAAGCGGTAGAAAAAGTAATGAACGACATCAACCGTCCATTTACTGCTATTATGGGAGGTTCAAAAGTATCTTCTAAAATAGAAATCATTGAAAATTTATTAAACAAGGTAGACAACCTTATCATCACCGGCGGTATGACATATACCTTTACCAAGGCTATGGGCGGTAAAATAGGTATGTCTATTTGCGAAGACGATAAATTGGATTTGGCTCTCGACTTGATGAAAAAAGCAAAAGAAAAAGGTGTCAACTTAGTTTTAGCTGTGGATGCTAAAATTGCCGACGCTTTCAGCAATGACGCAAATACCGATTTCTGCGCTGTAAATGAAATACCTGACGGATGGGAAGGTCTTGACATAGGCCCCGAATCAGAAAAGATATTCGCAGACGTTATCAAAAAATCAAAAACCATTTTATGGAATGGTCCTACCGGAGTATTTGAATTCGAAAACTTCACACACGGTTCTCGTTCAGTAGGCGAAGCTATCGTAGAAGCAACTAAAAACGGAGCTTTCTCATTAGTAGGAGGTGGCGACTCGGTTGCCTGCGTTAACAAATTCGGATTAGCGAATGGAGTATCATACGTTTCAACCGGTGGCGGCGCTCTGCTTGAAGCTATAGAAGGTAAAGTGCTTCCGGGCATTGAAGCTATACGCGGATACTAAAAGTTGACTTAATAACAACAAAATAAAAGAGGGTTGCCGTATTATTTCACCGAATAATACACAATCCTCTTTTTTCTATTATTACATTTTGTTTTAATAAGCAAAAACACTGCTATTTATTAACAAACATATCAATGAAAATACAAACATTCAGTCTATTAATAGCTGCATCGTTATTTTTTTCTTGTCAATCTGACAAAAAAAATGAACCGCAAAATAACAATCCCCTACCGGAATGGGCATTAGGAGGATTCGTCCGTCCGGAAGGAGTTAACCCTGTTATTGAACCGGACACAACAACCAAATTTGACTGCCCGATGCGAAAAAGTTTAATAGCATGGGAAGAGAGCGACACATTTAACCCTGCCGCAGTTTCCAAAGACGGAAATATTTATGTTCTATACCGAGCAGAAGATAATTCAGCAACCGGTATCGGAAAACGGACATCGCGCATAGGATTAGCTGAAAGTAAAGACGGCATTTCCATGAAAAAACGGAAAAGCCCCGTAATGTATCCTGCCGAAGACAATGCAAAAGAATTTGAATGGGAAGGCGGATGCGAAGATCCCCGTGTAGCCGTTACCGAAGACGGAACATTCGTCATGGCATATACAGCGTGGAACCGCCAAGTACCCAGATTGTGTATCGCTACCTCCAAAGACTTGATTAACTGGGAAAAACATGGTCCTGCTTTCGCAAAAGCATATGATGGACGTTTCAAAGATATGGCATGCAAATCAGGTTCTATCGTAACAAAAGTAACAGACGGTAAACAGGTCATTACCAAAGTAAACGGAAAATATTTCATGTACTGGGGTGAACAACAGGTTTGCGTAGCTACATCAGACAATCTCATAGATTGGACTCCGGCACTCGATGAATCAGGAAATTTATTAGGAGTAATCAAAACCAGACCGGGATTTTTTGACAGTAGCCTGACCGAATGCGGCCCTCCTGCCATAATGACGGATAAAGGTATTTTATTGCTCTACAACGGACGTAATGCAACAAATGAAAAATGCGATCCGCGTTTTAACAAGGGTGCATATTGTGCAGGGCAGGTACTATTCGACCTAAATGATCCGTACAAAGCTATTGCTCGATTAGATGTACCATTCTTCCGCCCAATGGATGCTTTTGAGAAAAGCGGACAATATGTACAAGGAACCGTATTTATAGAGGGTTTAACATACCATAATAACAAATGGTTTCTGTATTACGGATGCGCCGACTCAAAAGTGGGAGTTGCCGTATATGATCCGGCTAATCGTCAAGGAGGAGACCCTATTCCTGAAACAGAACAACTATAACCAATCTAAATTTACTCTTTTATGAAATTGAAATTTCTTAAATCGGCTATCGCAGCCTTCGTTATTTTAACTTCTTGCGCACCCAAACAAGCTCCGATAGAACTGTTTAACGGTAAAGACCTTTCTAACTGGAATTTATTTATCGAAGAAGACAGTACTGTTACAACCGCAGACGTTTTTACCGTAAAAGATGGTGTTATCGATATTAAAGGAAATCCTTTCGGATATATGTACACCAAAGAAATTTACGACAATTTCGACCTACATGTAGAATGGCGTTGGTCTGACGGTGTAGGAACAAACAGCGGGATATTCTTATTTGTACAAGAGCCTGCCAAACTCTGGCCTAATGCAATTGAATGCCAATTGCACAAAGGTGACGCCGGAGACTTTGTATTATTAGGAGGTTCTGATGTAGCGGAATTTAAACTGAAAGAAGGAGAAACACGTCCTGAATTTCCCGTAGTACAAAAAAAAGCAGAATCATCAGAATTGGCGGTAGGCGAATGGAATCAAGCTGACATCACCTGTAAAGATGGTAATATTACTGTAAAAATCAACGGAAAATTGCAAAATAACGGTAGTAAACCCTTGTTCAAATCCGGTCATATAGGTCTACAAAGCGAAGGTGGACCAATACAATTCCGGAATGTAAAACTCACCCCTATTAAATAAAAAATATGTCGGAACGAACTTTTTTGTTCCGACATTTCTAATAACCTTTAAACACAAAAAAATGAGTAATAGACGAGAATTTCTAAAAAACGCCTCAATCCTGACACTCGGATCATGGATAATAGGCGGAACAGGCTCTTCATTGTTAGCCGCCCCGCAAAAAACGACAGGAAAAAAAAGTTTCGGTTTACAAATCTATTCGTTAGGAGGAGAACTGACCAAAGACCTGCCCGGAAACATGCAGAGATTAAAGAAAATGGGATATTCTTACCTCGAATTAGCCGGGTATGGCAATGGCAAAATATACGGGGTAGATATGATGGAATTTAAAAAAATTACCGAAGATGTAGGCTTAAAAATTACCAGTTCACACGTAAATCCTCCCGTATGGAAATATGAACCGAGTAATGTAGAATCAATCAAAGATTTCTGGAAAAAAACAGCTGACGACCATGCAAAACTCGGTGTTAAATACATGATACAACCGGGGCAACCCAGTACCGGCAGCACAGAAGAGGTTAAATATGTTTGTGAAGTATTTAATGAAGCTGGAAAAATTGCCAAAAATGCCGGAATAAAATTCGGGTATCACAACCACGATCGCGAATTTGCCAAAGTAATACCCGGAGGAAAAGGGTACAATATAGACAGACACAGCAAAGGCGATATTATCTACAAACTATTCGTAGAAAATACCGACCCCAATTTAGTAATGTTTGAATTGGATGTATATTGGTGTGTTATGGGCGGACAAGACCCTGTCGAGTATCTGCAAAAGTATCCGAACCGCATACGGGCGTTGCATATCAAAGACCGTCAAGTTCTGGGCAAAAGCGGCATGATGAATTTTGAAACAATTTTCAATCAGGCTTATACAAATAAAATAGAAGATTTTTATGTAGAA
>JAFUKV010000234.1 GCA_017467745.1 Bacteroidaceae bacterium
ACGGAATATCATAGATATGATATGTTGTCCGATATATTGGCGAACGGGCGTTCTGCAAGATTATTCAGAGAACTGGTTATGAACAAGAAAATATTTTCCGAAGTAAATGCGTACATAACGGGCGATATTGATGCCGGGCTGTTTTTTGTAACGGGAAAGCCTAATTCCGGAATTTCTTTACAAGAAGCAGATAAGGCGATTTGTCTTGAAATGCGAAAATTATCGGAGGAAGAGATAAGCGAATATGAGGTGCGGAAAATAGTCAATAAATTTGAGTCGAATGATTTATTTTCAAATATAAATTATCTTAATAAAGCGACGAATCTGGCGTACCATGAATTACTGGATAAGGCGGAAAATATCAATACAGAGGCAGAAAAGTACCGTGAGGTAACTCCGTCTATGTTGAGAGAAACAGCATCCCGAGCATTTGTCGAAAACAATTGTTCTACGTTATATTATCATTCAAAACATTGTAAATAGGGAGTAATAAACTTCGTTTGAAATTAAAATGGAAAGAGTATCTGTAAATAGCTTGTCTTACACAAGACAGTTGTTGAAAATAGGTATTCCTATTATGATAGGTCAGTTGGGAATTATTGTGGTAGGTTTTGCCGATAATATCATGGTGGGACACCATTCGTCAGCCGAATTAGCTGCCGCTTCATTTGTAAATAATTTGTTTAACTTGTCTATCATGTTCGGTTTGGGTTTTTCTTATGGACTTACTCCGATAATAGGAACATTGGTGGGCGGAAATAAGGTGGCGCAAGCAGGGCGGATGTTACGTAATAGTTTGTATGTAAACGGTATATTGGGTTTTCTGCTAATGGGTGCTATGACTGTTGTATATACGAATGTCGGAAATATGGGGCAGCCTGTCGATTTATTACCTCTGATAAAACCCTATTTCTTGACACATCTGTTCGGATTATGTTTTGTTATGTTGTTCAACTCTTTCCGTCAGTTTGCTGATGGCATTATGGATACACGTATTTCTATGATGATTTTATTGTCGGGGAATGTTGTAAATATTGTCGGAAACTATTTGTTGATATTCGGTAAAGCGGGGTTTCCTGAAATGGGGTTGCTCGGAGCGGGTATTTCTACTCTTTTTAGTCGGATATTTACCGTTGCGGTGTTTATTTGGATATTCTTTATGACAAAACGGTATAATCGTTTTAGAATAGGTTTTATTAAATTGAAATCATCTTTTCAAGATTCGTGGCAATTAGTTCGGTTAGGTATGCCGGTGGCTCTGCAAATGGGTATGGAGACCGGAGCGTTTAATCTGAGCGTTATTATGATTGGTTGGATAGGTAGTGCCGCACTTGCGGCTCATCAGGTAGTAGGCACTATTACTACTATCGGGTTTATGCTTTATTATGGTGTGGGTGCAGCTATTACTATTTTAATAAGTAATAATAGAAACGACGGTCATCCGGAAGAATTTCTACGCATAGCCCGTGCTGGCTTTCGTATAATTGTCGTAATGGTTGCTTTTATTGTCGTTTCTATGGGGATATTACGAGACGAGATAGGGTACTTGTTTACAGATGATACAGATGTTATAACATTAGTTGCCGCATTGATTGTACCGACTATGGTTTATCAATTGGGCGATGGATTGCAGGTTGCTTACGCTAATGCTTTGAGGGGCATTGAGGATGTCAAACCTATGGCGATAATTGCTTTTGTGAGTTATTTTGCAGTTTGTTTACCAGCAGGTTATTTTTTCGGTTTCGTATTACAAGGCGGAGCTTCCGGTATTTGGTGGGGATTTCCCATAGGCTTGACGTTGGCAGGCGTTCTCTTTTATTTCCGTTTCCGTTGGAATATAAAAAGAATGACAGTTTGAGATAGTTGGTATAGTATGTAAAGTACCGGGATATTCGCTATCTTTGTGTGCTCAATACAGATAAATTTATGGCAAGTTGTTTACAGGTTGAAGGTCTTACGAAATCGTTTGGCGATTTGGTATTGTTTGAGAATCTTTCGTTTGGAATAGATGAAGGGGAAAGAATAGGATTAATTGCGCCCAACGGTACGGGAAAAACAACGCTATTGAATATTCTATCCGGAAAAGAGGGATATGATGACGGCCGAATTGTATTTCGGAAAGATCTGCAAGTAGGATATTTGCCGCAAGACCCTTATTTCCCTTCCGGATTGACAGTATTGGAAGTTTGTTTACTCTCGGATAATCCTGTGTTGAAACTTATTTCTGATTATGAAAAAGCTGTCCTGAAAAACGATATGGCTTCGTTAGAATTGTTGATAAGTCGTATGGATGCGGAGAGGGCTTGGGATTATGATAACAAAATAAAGCAGATACTTTCGCAACTTAAAATATCGGATTTTAATCAGTTGGTAGATCAATTGTCGGGGGGACAGTTGAAGCGGGTGGCATTAGCTAATGTGCTGATTACCGAACCGGAATTATTGATTTTGGATGAACCCACCAATCATTTGGATTTAGAAATGACAGAGTGGTTAGAAGGGTATTTGCAACGTAGCCGATTGAGTTTGTTGATGGTAACGCACGACCGTTATTTTTTAGATCGCGTGTGTAATGAAATTTTGGAAATAGACCATAAACAACTATATAGTTATAAAGGAAATTACAGTTATTATTTAGAGAAACGGCAGGAGAGGTTAGAGGCTCGTAATGCAGAAATTGAGAGGGCGAATAATTTGTTGCGGAAAGAGTTGGATTGGATGCGTCGTCAGCCTCAGGCGCGTGGAACGAAAGCCAAATATCGCATAGACGCGTTTTATGATTTGGAAGAAAAAGCGCGTCGCAGACGAGAGCAGCAAAATGTTCGGTTAAATGTAAAGGCATCGTATATAGGCTCTAAAATTTTTGAATTGGCCGGCTTGACCAAAAGTTTCGGCAATTTGAAAATTGTAGAGAATTTCGATTATGTTTTTGCCCGTTACGAGAAAATGGGCATTGTCGGTAATAACGGAACCGGAAAGTCTACTTTCATAAAAATGCTGATGGGTGAAATATTACCGGATGGAGGTACGATAGATATAGGAGAAACGGTCAGATTCGGTTATTACAGCCAAAGCGGGTTGCAATTTGATGAAAATATGCGCGTAATAGATGCTGTAACGCGAATAGCCGAAGATATTTCGTTGGGAGAGGGAAATCGTATGTCGGCATCTCAGTTTTTGCAACATTTTTTGTTTACTCCCGAGACGCAGTATAACTATATCAGTAAGTTAAGCGGCGGAGAAAAACGCCGGCTGTATTTGTGTACGGTTTTGATAGGTAATCCTAATTTTTTGATTTTAGATGAGCCTACCAACGATTTAGATATTGTAACGCTGAATGTTCTTGAAGAATATTTACGCACATTTAAAGGCTGTGTCATCGTTGTTTCGCACGATCGCTATTTTATGGATAAGGTTGTTGATCATTTGTTGGTGTTTGAAGGGAATGCCAAAATAAAGGATTTTCCGGGAAGTTATAGTGATTATCGGGAGTGGAAAGAACTTAGAGATGCGGCTGCAAAGCAAGAACTTTCAGCTAAGAAAAAAGAGGATGGAATAAAAACGGAAAAAAGCAATCGTCCGGCTGCGAAAAGTAAAAGAATGACGTTTAAGGAGAAATGTGAATTTGAAGAGTTGGATAAAAAAATACCGGAGTGGGAACAAGAAAAAAAAGAGGTGGAGCAACAACTTTCTTCGGGGCAACTATCTTCAAGAGAGTTGATGGAGAAAGCGGAGAGAATAAAAGAATTGATAGATTTATTGGACGAAAAAACAATGCGTTGGCTTGAATTAAGCGAGTTAATGTAGAGTTTTGTCAATAAGTAAATCAGTTGTCTGACTATTTTATTCTTCGAATAATGCTACGCTGCTATTTTATGGAGCAGGTAGATAATGTTAATGCTCTTTTAAATAGTGAGTTATAAGGATATTGCTAATAAGTTTAATGGGCTTTTCTAAGTATCGAGAGTAGTTGAATCAGTACAAAAATTTCATTTGTCTCTTAAAGTGTTTGTGTAAACCTGTTTTATTTTTTTATGTCGAAAACATCATAGCAAAAGTAAAATAGATCCGAAAAAAAGATGCCAGAGGAAAATGCTATTTTGATTTATAGCCGATGGGAGAATAGAGTAACGACAAACATGCAATTATTATGATATACATAGCTCGTTTTGGCGTTACTCATATTCTAATTTGTTATCTGACGTTATTCTTTTAGTAGCATTTCATTTTCACACTTGAATGTTTCATTGAAAATATCGTTTAGGCTTTCCATTGATTGGAGCGTGTTTATCTGTTCTTTCTTTTGGTCTGTATATTTTTTTGTGATATCTTTTATCTGTTTTAATAGTTTAACA
>JAFUKV010000235.1 GCA_017467745.1 Bacteroidaceae bacterium
CATCTATCACACGCGACATTTGGCTTTATAACCTGAAAGACAAAAAATCTTTCAAAAAAATAACCTCTTTTGCCGGTGAAGACCGAAACGCCGTATGGAGCAATAACGGAGATACGTTTTTTTATCTGAACGAACAAGACGGTAACTCAAACATCTATAAATCATCTGTATCCGGACAAAGCCAACCGGAACAAATTACGAAACTGAAAAAAAATCCGGTACGCTTTTTAAGCATCGCTGACAACGGAACTCTCTGTTTCAGTTATTCCGGAGAAATATACACGCTTCAAGAAGGTCAATCACCCAAGAAAGTCGACATACAAATCGTATCTGACAAATTAGAATCGGACGTTATTACACAATATTTTAACGGCGGAGCTACTAATATCGCCGTTCGCCCTGACGGAAAAGAGATAGCGTTTATCGTAAGAGGCGATGTATATGTAACCTCAACCGATTATGAAACGACGAAACGCATAACCGACACGCCTGAACAAGAAAGAGATCTCGATTTTAGCCCTGACGGACGTACCCTAATCTATTCATCCGAACGAAACGGAATATGGAATATTTACAAAACAGAAATCGTTCGCGAAGAAGACAAATATTTCTCTTATGCAAAAGAGTTGAAAGAAGAGCCGTTAACTCAATCTAAAACGGCTTCATTCCAGCCCAAATTCTCTCCCGACGGAAAAGAAGTTGCTTTTCTCGAAGACCGTACCACCCTCCGCGTATTAAACTTAAAAGACAAAAAAATACGTACTGTTCTCGACGGTAAATTCAACTACTCCTATTCTGACGGAGACCAATGGTACGAATGGTCGCCCGACAGCAAATGGTTCTTGGCCAAATATATCGGTATTGGAGGATGGAACAATACCGACGTAGCTCTTGTAAAAGCTGACGGAAGCGGAGAAATAACAAATCTGACAGAAAGCGGATACACTGACGGAAGAGCGAAATGGGTACTTGACGGAAAAGCCATGATCTGGTCATCCGACCGTGCCGGATACCGCAGTCACGGAAGCTGGGGAGCGCATGGGGATATGTATATCATGTTTTTCGACAACGAAGCCTATGATAAATTCCGTATGAACAAAGAAGACCTCGCTTTGACGGAAGAGATGGAAAAAGAAGAAAAGAAGAAAGAAGAAGAGCAAAAGAAAAAAGAGGAAGAAAAAAACAAAAAGAAAAAGAACGATGACAAAGAAAACAAGGCAGCAGAAAAAGAAGAAAAAAGCCTTGTCTTTGATTTGGATAACCGCAAAGACCGCATTATCCGCCTGACAAATCACTCGTCTTCTTTGGGCGATGCTGTTCTGACCCCTTCGGGCGACAAATTGTATTACCTAACCAGTTTTGAATCAGGAGCCGATTTGTGGGTACGCGATTTGAAAGAAAACAGTACTCGCCTATTAATAAAAGGTACCGGTTGGGGAGCATTAATACCAGACAAAGAATGCAAATATCTGTATATGTGTTCAGGCGGTGCGCTCAAACGGATAGAAATAGCGAATAACAGTACAAAAAACATTTCATTCCGGGCAGAATTTAACTACCGTCCGCAATCGGAAAGAAATTATATCTTTAACCATATCTGGCAACAGGTGAACGATAAATTCTACGACAAAAACATACACGGCATAGACTGGAACGGATACAAAACCGAGTACCTAAAATACTTGCCGCACATCAGCAACAATTTCGACTTCGCCGAAATGCTCTCCGAAATGTTAGGCGAACTGAACGGCTCACATACCGGAGCAAGATACGGAGAAAACATGAGGTATCAAACCGCTACGTTCGGTGCTTTCTTCGACCCCGAATACGATGGCGACGGACTGAAAATAAAAGAAATTATTAAAAACAGTCCCTTTACCCGTGCCGATTCAAAAGTGAAAGAAGGTATGGTTATTGAAACAATAGACGGACAACCGATAAAGAAATGCGAAGACTATTATCCCTTATTAAACGGTAAAGCAGGTAAAAAGATTCTATTGACAATATACGATCCATCTACCAAGAAACATTTCGAACAACAAATCAAGGCGCTTTACTACAACGAACAGAACGATTTATTGTACAACCGTTGGGTAGAACAACGACGCGAAATGACAAATAAATTATCGAACGGACGTATCGGATACGTACATATAAAAGCTATGAACAGCGAAAGTTTCAGAGAAGCATATTCTGAAATCTTAGGACGTTGCCGCAACAAAGAAGCCGTATTAGTAGATACTCGTAATAACGGAGGCGGTTGGTTACACGATGATTTGGTAACACTGCTCAGCGGAAAAGAATACCAACAATTCGCACCTCGCGGTCAATACATCGGTAGCGACCCGTTCAACAAATGGAACAAACCGTCGGCCGTATTGATTTGCGAAAACAACTATTCGAACGCACACGGATTCCCGTACGTATATAAAACGTTGGGCATCGGGAAACTTATCGGCGCTCCCGTACCGGGTACAATGACTGCCGTTTGGTGGGAAACGCAAATAGACCCGTCTATCGTGTTCGGTATTCCGCAAGTAGGAGTACGGGACATGAAAGGAAACTATCTGGAAAATCAAGAATTAAAACCGGATATCGAAGTTTATAATACTCCTTACGACTTATTGCAAGGCCGAGACGAACAATTAGAGAAAGGCGTAGAACACCTGCTAAACGTTATCGGAAAGAAATAAAATTCTAA
Organism: Bacteroidaceae bacterium; assembly: GCA_017467745.1. Classification (GTDB taxonomy): domain Bacteria; phylum Bacteroidota; class Bacteroidia; order Bacteroidales; family CHK158-818; genus Gallibacteroides. The sequence continues at coordinate 2,702 of JAFUKV010000235.1, forward strand.
ACAGTCATCGTCAGAAGCCCGGATTTACCGGGCTTCTTTTTTATTACTTCTTAAACAAAAAAATTCCCGAACTAAATTGATAATTCGTTATCTATGCTTACCTTTATGCTGGTAATTTTGTGAAGTTCTTCAAAAAGAGACACTAATATTTACCGACATTGCCTTTTACGTTCCAAAAACAAATTGAAACAATGAAAAAAGTCTGCATTTTAATCATTTTATCCGCTTTTATATTCATTCAAGGATATGCGCAAGAAAGCCTGCCTCAATTAAAAAGAAAAGCGGAAATGCACTTCCGCAATTCGGAATGGAAAGAAGCTCTACCTGCCTATACGCTTATACTTTCATCGCCGGAAACGGATGTTTCTTTATATGTAAACGCCATTATTGTTTCATTAGAGTTAGATACATTCCCTACGGCTGTAAAATTTGTAGACAATGCCCTATCGAACCAAATATCTCTGGATACTCTATTGGTCAAAACCGACATCCAAACCCGATTACTGAATATTAGCCATCGTTTTGAGGAATTATTATTAGGGCTAAAACAAGAAATTCCCGATTTATCGCCACGTATAAATCAATACTTATGTCAGCATTATAAGTTTACGCATCAATATGCTAAGCATGTCGATATTTTACACGAGATGATAGACAAATCTCCTCGTAATATTCCATTAATAAGAGAAATCGCTTTTGCGCTTTATAATAATGGTGATACAGATAACGCATTAGCCCATTTTGAAGAAGTTTTGATATATGATCCGACAGACCGAGAATCTATCCTTTTCTTAGGCAACTATTACTACATAAAAGGGAAACAAAAAATGAATCGGTTATACGAAGATTATCAAAACATTATCGCTCCGACACGTATGCAATACGCTCAATACAAACAAACCCAACAAGAAATTAAAAATAATGAACTGGAATTAGCTTCTAAATATCTGAATCAAGCGAATCAAATGAAATCGACAAATGCTATCCGAGATATTTTATATGACATTTATACATTAAGTTCCGATGCGGAAAAGGCAGAATCCATAAAAAAACGGTCAAAATAAAAATTCCACCTCTTTAAACGCGTAAGTATTTTCCGTTCCGTCCGTTCGCTCCAAAACCAAATGTCCCGATAAACGGACGCTTTTTATACGTGCATCAAAAACGCCACGCTCATCTTTAAACGGAAAGAAGCCTTTTTTCCGAAAAAGTCTATCCATATAACAACGTTCTATCTCCTGTCTGCCGGTTTCCATCTTTGTCTGTTCATAGCGAAATATAATACGTTTACAAACCTTATCCAACCACTCTGATAAAGAAAACTCCCGACCGGCAATATGTATTAAAGAAACCGGATTAGGCGCATCTGAAACAAATTTTTGCTGATTTATATTCAATCCTATACCAACGATACTTGTATCGAGAAATTTTCCGCACAAATCATTTTCTATTAATATTCCTCCTATTTTTTTCTCTTTCCAATAAATATCATTAGGCCATTTAATATAAAATTCCGGCGCAACCGTTTCAAACATCTCAATTACGGCCAATGATACCGCTTGCGATAAAATAAACGAGGTAGCGGCCATAATATGAGATGGATAAAGCAACATACTGAATGTCAAATTTTTTCCATTCTCTGATTCCCACGAATTTCCTCTTTGCCCCTTTCCTGCCGTCTGTGCATCCGTTACAACCACACAATATTCCGGTTGCCTCTCTTTTTGCTGCAACTCCCTTAAAAACAAATTTGTAGAAGCTGTTTCTTGCAAATGAATTACCGAATATTTCATTTTATCAAGTTTTCCAATTGTTCTCGCTTATATTTCGGCATTTTCTTTATTACCTCTTTATAAGAGTGAAATATCCACGATTTTATCAAATCATCATCCAATCGGTCTGAAAGATAGACTGTATTCCAATATTTCTTATTCATGTGGTAACCGGGTACCACATCTTCATATCGCTCTCTCAAATCGATAGCCAACGCTGGGTCACACTTTACCATAACAGAAAATGGAACAGCATCTAACGGCAAAATCAAAAATATTTTACCTGCAACTTTAAATACAAGATTTACCTCATCAAACGGAAATTCTTCCGTTACCCCAGGAAAACTCAAACAATACTCTCTTATCTTTTCTATATCCATTATGCAATTAATTTAACGGTGGAAAAAACGCATCTTCTATTTGCTCAATTTCATATCCATCAGAAACTTGTATCAACGACATTACATCGAAACGAACATCCAGCAGTAAATCATACATACGTATATAAGCATCGGCGGCACTTACTATCCGACGGATTTTTGCTGGCGTAACAGCCTCCTCAGGAAATCCGTATTTATCGCTACGCCGAGTTTTTACTTCAATAAAAACCAAAACAGTTCCAATTTGAGCGATAATATCCAACTCCAACTTACCGCTACGCCAATTCACATCGCGAATCGTATATCCCCGACTTTGCAAATATTCACGAGCGGCCTTCTCACCCTCTGCTCCCAACTTATTGTGCTTAGCCACGTTCTCTTCCTGAGCTACAATTTATTTTTATAAATACTATAATTCTCTATTCCCAGCCGATCATATACCAATTTCAGCTCCTCCTCATTCTCTGAAATAACCAATAATTTATCATTTTCAAAAAGCCGGGTTTTGCCTTTGGGTATCAAGAAATTGTTATCTCGTTTAATCATAACCACCAATGTATTATCCGGTAACGGAATATCCATCAGACAATCGCCCATAGCCAAAAGTTTGTCTGTAACCTTTATCTCCGAAATAATAGATTTTATACCGTCAGGCAGTTCCACCCCAAATTCCGTGTCTTTATTCTCCTCAGGAGCGGCCAGACCTAACAATTGAGCGGTATAAGAAACGGTTGTACCTTGTACTACCAACGACAAAATGGTAATGAAAAATACGATATTGAATATCTGATTTGAGTTCTCCACACCCGAAATAACCGGATAGGTAGCGAATATAATAGGAACCGCTCCTCGCAATCCTATCCACGAAACGAATAAACGGGAATTAAGATTTAATTTGCGAAACGGCAACAAACATAAAAACACGCTCAACGGACGAGCGAAAACAATCATAAAAATTCCGATTAAAAGAGCCGGTAAAGCAATCCCGATTAATTCGTGAGGATTTACTAACAATCCCAAAGTTAAGAACATTATAATCTGAAACAACCAAGCGAATCCGTCGAAAAACGTAGAAATATTCTTTTTAAAAACAATCGTTTTATTACCTACTACCAATCCGGCAATATACACAGCCAAATAACCGTTTCCGTTCAGCAAATCGGTAAAAGCGAATGTAAAAAACACAAATGCCAGCAACAAAATAGGATAAAAAGAATGATTGCTTATGTTTATACGATTAATAATCCATACAGCCGCCAGCCCCAATAAATATCCGCATAAAGAGCCTATTGTAAACTGTATCAGCAATGCCGATACAATAGTGCCTATACTGAACCCTCCCGACTGTATCACTTGTATCAAAACAATTGTAAGCATGTAAGCCATCGGATCGTTACTTCCGCTCTCCAATTCCAACATTGGGCGAAGATTATGGCGCAAATTCAGATTTTTAGATCGAAGAATGGCAAATACAGAGGCCGAATCGGTAGACGACATAACTGCCGCTAACAGCAACGATGCCGTAAATGAGAACGTCAAAGATGAAAACGAAGCGTTAGAAAGCCCGTATATAAATAACCCGGTAAACAACGTTGTTGTCAGCACCCCCACCGTAGAAAGCAATATACCCGGCCATACAACCGGACGTATTTCTTTGATTTTGGTATCCATGCCACCGGAAAAAAGAATGATACTTAATGCTACCATCCCGATAAATTGCGCTTCTTGGGCATTATGAAACTGAATGCCCAGACCGTCACTACCGAAAAGCATTCCGACAACCAAAAACAGCAACAGAACAGGGACTCCCAAACGATACCCGGTTTTTCCAACAACAACGCTAACAAATAATAATATAGAACCTATTAATAATACATTTTCAGAAGAGAAAATCATATAATAAGAATTTACCAGATTTTACATGCAAATATACGAAATAAATACTTTTCTCTATAAATCATCTTGTTTTTTACAAAGACCTCATTGATTACAAATCGAAAAGAACCCCTATATTTGTGTAACAAAATGAATACAAAAATGGATTATTCTGACGAATATTTTATGAAACAGGCTCTTGCCGAAGCCCGTAAAGCACAAGAAGAAGGAGAAATTCCCGTAGGTACAGTAATTGTATGCAATAACATTATCATAGCCCGAACCCATAATCTGACGGAAACTCTCTGCGATATTACCGCCCATGCCGAAATGCAAGCTATCACAGCCGCAGCAAACCGGTTAGGCGGAAAATACCTCACAGATTGCACGCTATATGTAACTCTCGAACCCTGCGTTATGTGTGCTGGAGCTATCGGATGGGCACAAATATCACGTGTAGTATATGGCGCAAAAGATGAAAAAAGAGGATATTCTCGATTCGCTCCTGCCGCCTTGCATCCCAAAACTTCGGTAACAAGCGGCATTTTAGAAACAGAATGTGCCGAGCTAATGACCTCTTTTTTTAAAGAAAAACGACGCTAAAATTTCTATTATTGACAAGAATCATCTCAATTTATTGAGTATAAAATATTTTCTCGCGCTTATAAAATAAAACAATACACCCACAGCATTAATTATCCACATATTCCAGAAAGCGGCATGATACCCCCAATATTCGGCTATGACACCACCCAATAAAACGCCTATGCCCACACCGGTATCCCACGAAACATACAAAGTGGAATTAGCAGTCCCCCGTTGATCGTTAGACGCCAGATTAAGAAACATACTTTGAAATGCCGGAAACATGTGTCCGTTGCCTAATCCGATAATAAAAGCAGCACCATAATACCCCCAATAATTATGCAGAGAGGCAAACAATAAGTAGCCCACCAGCGAAACAAGCACACCGATTGTGGCATTGTGAATAATCTTGCCCTGCCTGAGTGTTCGGCTACCTGTTAAACGAGACAAAATCAACCCAATAGAAAGCAACATAAAAAATACTCCCGTTCCACCTGTTATCCCCAACTCTTCTTTACCGTAAATAGCTACATACGTAGATATGATTCCGTAGGAAAATGAAAAACAAGCCACACAAAACCCTTGTCGCCACGCTTTAAGCAGAATAAAACGGTCGAGCGAAATAGGAGGACGGGCAAAAGTTTGGCGTGGTTGCAGCTTCAACGTATAATTACAGTAAAACGCCAATCCCGAAAATACAATGGCAAGAATAAAAAGCAAATCGTAATTACCCGTCATTCCGTATATCAGCAAAGCTATACTCGGACTTATAGCCGTAGCAATATTATTGCTCAATCCATAATAACCTATACCCTCAGCACGCCGCGATGCAGGTAAAACATCTATCGCCACAGTACTATTCGATACCGTTGCTAAGCCGAATGGCGCACCATGAAGCGTACGAACAACAAAAAACAACAGCAATGTAGCCGACAACGGATAACCTATAAACAGCAGAAAAAAAAGAAAAAAACTTATCAACAGCACCGTTCTACGCGGAAAACTATCCACCAAATATCCGCTAAAAGGCCGCACAAGAAGCGCAGTTAAAGTATAACCCGACAACACCATACCTATCATTTGCTTATCGGCATCGAAAGTCTCGCTTAAATAAAGAGGGAAAAGCGGTGTCAAAAGCATAAATGAAAAGTATAGCAAGAAATTGGCAATCCACACTCTGAGATAATTGCCATTCCACAACTTTTCAGATATTTTATTCATAAATTCACCTATACGTCTATTGAGGACGCAAAATTAGCAAAAAGCCATAACAATTAAACCATATCGATAGAGTTATTACAACCTCACTTCGATTATAACATCAAAAATATCTATCTCTTTTTATTTTGCACTCATTTTCATTTTTTTTGTCGTATCTTTGTAGCCAGATATGGCGCGTATATTATCTATCGACTACGGACAAAAACGAACGGGAATAGCCGTTACCGATCCACTGCAAATTATTGCAACCGGAGTAACAACCGTACCCTCCAAACAAATTTTCGATTTTCTCAAAACTTATCTGCAAACGGAACAGGTAGAAACAATTGTCGTAGGATTACCCAAACAATTGAATAATGAATTTTCCGAAAACATGAAATACATTGAGCCGTTTGTCAAAAAGTTGAAAACAATATTTCCGGACATTCCGATAGAATATTTCGATGAACGTTTTACCTCTACGCTTGCGC
>JAFUKV010000236.1 GCA_017467745.1 Bacteroidaceae bacterium
GTTTCGATGAAAGGGTTTTCTTTTTCATCTACGAATTGTATGACTGCTTCTTTTTGTTTTTCCCCATTTTCGTAGGTGATGCCGGATTGTATGGCTGTGGCTATCGAATTTCTTATGTATAAGTTTTTGTAATAGAAAAAATTACTGTCCATGTTGCACATCCAGTTGGTATATGCTCGCAGATAGTAATTGCCCGGCTCTATGGCGGCCGGAATGGGTATCATGTTGTTGAAACCTTTTTCTTGATCTCTTTTTATCTTTTTGCGGATTAATACGGAGTCTTTTTCATTGATAAGTTCTACATAGAAAAAGTTACTTAGAGTATTATCTTTATGGGTGATGCCGTTTAATAAATATCCTTTGAACCAGATTTTATCTCCTGCTGCATAATACGGCTTGTCTAAATGCAAATAAAGTTTTTCTTGCGGTATTTGGTTTTGATTATAAAAGAATGCGATAATCCTGTCTTCAATAGAGACATTACCATGATCGGATATGAAAGAGAGGCTAATAAATGAAATAAGTATAATTGCCGTTATACTGCGCAGTCTGTGTATTCTCATTATCGTATAATTATAATTGAAAAATTTTCTAACAGATGTTGGACATTCTTTTGCGTTTAAGGTTTAATTTCGAATGAAGAAAAGAATAGCCGGATTCTATTTCCGGCCATTCCTTATTTGTGGTTCGGAATTATTCTTCTAATAAGATTTCCAATATTTGGCAAGCTGCTTTTGCAACTGATGAACCGGGGCCGAAGATAGCGGCGACACCTGCTTTGTATAAGAAGTCGTAATCTTGTGCGGGAATAACCCCACCGGCGATAACGATGATGTCTTCGCGTCCTAATTTTTTCAGTTCCTCAATAACTTGCGGGATGAGTGTCTTGTGTCCGGCTGCCAAAGAAGATACACCCATTACATGCACGTCGTTTTCGACTGCTTGTCGGGCTGCTTCGGCGGGAGTTTGGAACAGCGGCCCCATATCTACGTCAAATCCGCAGTCGGCATAGCCCGTAGCAACGACTTTTGCACCACGGTCGTGTCCGTCTTGTCCCATTTTGGCAATCATGATACGAGGTTGGCGACCTTCTTTTTTAGCAAATTTTTCTGCCAGTTCGCAAGCTTTGATAAAGTCTGCGTCTTGTTTTGTTTCTGATGAATACACGCCTGATATAGTTCTGATTATTGCTTTATATCTACCTACTACTTTTTCGCAAGCATAAGAAATTTCTCCTAATGTAGCTCGTACTTTGGCTGCTTCTACGGCCAATGCCAGTAAATTGCCTTCTTTGGTTTCTACGCATTTGGTAATGGCTTCCAGAGCTTTTTGTACGGCAACTTCGTCTCGACCGACTTTTAATTCGTTTAACCGGGCAATTTGTTGTTTGCGTACGGCGGTATTGTCTACTTCCAAAATATCGATAGGAGCTTCTTTTTCCAAACGGTATTTGTTTACACCTACGATAGTTTGTTTTCCGGAGTCGATACGTGCCTGCGTACGTGCGGCTGCTTCTTCGATACGAAGTTTCGGAATACCGGTTTCAATCGCTTTCGCCATGCCGCCGAGATTTTCTATCTCTTGAATATGTTCCCACGCCTTATGCGCTAATTCGTTTGTTAACGATTCAACGTAATATGAACCTGCCCAAGGGTCTATTTCTTTTGTTACGTATGTTTCTTCTTGTATATATATCTGAGTGTTACGGGCGATACGGGCGGAGAAATCTGTTGGAAGCGCAATAGCTTCGTCCAATGCGTTGGTATGCAAAGATTGCGTATGTCCTTGTGCTGCGCCCATAGCTTCGATACAAGTACGTCCGACGTTGTTGAACGGATCTTGTTCGGTCAATGACCAACCGGATGTTTGCGAGTGAGTACGGAGTGCTAACGATTTAGGATTTTTAGGATTGAATTGTTTTACAATTTTCGCCCAAAGCATACGTGCTGCACGCATTTTTGCTATTTCCATGAAATAATTCATACCGATAGCCCAGAAGAATGACAAACGAGGAGCGAAAGCGTCGATATCCATACCTGCGTTTACTCCGGCACGAAGATATTCCAATCCGTCGGCCAGTGTGTACGCTAATTCTATATCGGCGGTAGCGCCCGCTTCTTGCATGTGGTAACCCGAAATAGATATAGAGTTGAATTTCGGCATATTTTGAGAGGTGTACTCGAAAATATCGGCAATAATTCTCATGGAGAATTCGGGCGGGTAAATGTAGGTGTTACGCACCATAAATTCTTTCAAAATATCATTTTGAATGGTTCCTGCCATCTCTTCGAGTTTAGCGCCTTGTTCCAATCCCGCGTTGATGTAGAATGCCATAATAGGCAATACGGCGCCGTTCATTGTCATGGAAACGGACATTTTGTTCAAAGGAATGCCGTCGAACAAAACTTTCATGTCTTCAAGGCTGCAAATAGATACCCCAGCTTTTCCTACATCGCCTACTACTCGTTCGTGATCGGCATCGTATCCGCGATGGGTAGCCAAGTCGAATGCGACAGACAAACCTTTTTGTCCGGATGCAAGATTTCTGCGGTAGAAAGCGTTCGATTCTTCGGCTGTGGAGAATCCGGCGTATTGGCGTATTGTCCATGGACGCATTGCGTACATACCGCTGTAAGGACCTCTTAGATAAGGCGGAATACCTGCTACATAATTCAGGTGCTCCATACCTTCGAGGTCTGATTTTGTATAGATGGGTTTAACCGAAATTTGTTCGGGAGTCAACCATTTTTCTGCTTCCGCACAGGGGGCGCATTGTGCACATTTACCATCGAAAGCGTCTGTTGTTATATTGATATTTTTAAA
>JAFUKV010000237.1 GCA_017467745.1 Bacteroidaceae bacterium
CACATTAACTCTTCCTAAACTCATAATATGAGGGGAAGTATTGGTCAGCTTGAGATTCATGGTAAGTTACTTCATATCCATTCTTTTTGTAGAGAGGCTCTACATCTAACCAATGGTTTTGTATAATAGTATCCTTACTAGCCCCAGTCAGAAACTTTATAAACTCGATAGCCTCATTAGCAAACACTATTGACCTGTCATTATTCCAGTTTCTTGCAATTAATTCATTAAACACTCTAATTACTTGGTCTGGGATAGCCTTAATCTTCTCATTGATTATTTCATTAGGGTTTATGGGCTGAACTTTTGTCATAGTAATCATAATTAAATCGTTCCGGCCTTCGTATTCTATAATATCTTGTTTCCACTCTTCGGAAATTTCTTTTGCGCTGGCGGTTTTAATGTCGAAACCTACCATTATAGAGGTACATATACATTTTATTTGTTTTGTCTGAGTATTGATAATTTGTTGAAGCATCTTGAAACTTTTATTTCCGATTCCCGTAACCTTAGTTTGTACGGCTACCGGTTCGCTGAAAAATACGGGAGCTATAAAATCGGCATGTATGCTGGCTATTACAATGTCGGCATTGTGCCAATCCAGTTTTTCACCTCTTACGGTTTCGAAGTAGCGAGATTTGCCTAAATCGAAAAAATTGAAATAGACGCTGTTATTTAAATGTCCTAAAATGTCGATGTCGTTGAACCTCAATTGAAGAGGTATTTCGTGTTTGAAATTTTGTTCCATATCTTTATTTATCTGAATATAATATCTTTGACAAGCGGCGTACCCATTTCTTCGTTTAATCTTTTAATCAGCATCTCTCGGCACATAAGCAGTTCGCTTCTTAAAACGGCAGAGGTAAGGCTGATATACAATATACCGTTTTTTATATATATCCGTTGGGTATATTCGGCAATGGTTTGTCCCATTATTTGAGGCCAAAGTTTTATTAGCTTCATTTCATCCAACTTGTTGTCAAGATGCTGCGTTTTTAATAAGTTACGCAGTATTTCTCCTATGGGCATTGCGTCTTGCCGTTTCATAGGTCGTCTCCTTTCATCGCGGTAATTTCGCCGTTCGATACGTGAAATAGTCGGAAGTCACTGCCGTTTTGGACGATAATATCATCTAAATATTTTCGATTTGTATCAGTGATAAATATTTGCCCGAAACGAGATCCGGAAACTAGTTGTATGATTTTTTCTACCCGGAGCGCATCTAATTTATCGAAAATGTCATCGAGCAGTAAAATCGGCTCGGTATGTCCCGTTTGTTTCAGAAACTCGAATTGCGCTAATTTCAAAGCAATCAGAAATGTTTTACATTGTCCTTGCGATGCGATACGCTTCATGGTATAATCGCCTATGGAAAAATGCAAATCGTCGCGATGTATGCCTTTGGTAGAGTATCCTAAAAATCGGTCGCGTAAGCGGGATTGTCGTAATAGGTCTGTTAGATTGCCTTCTGATGCGTCCGATTCGTATTGAATGCCTACTTGCTCGTTGCCAGATGAAATAAATCTGTAAAATTCTTGGAAAACCGGAATGAATTTTTCAACGAAAGAGGTGCGCCGTTCAAAAATAAAACGTCCGTAAGTCTCCATTTGTTCTTCCCAAATTTCAAATACGGCATTATCGGCTTCTGTCTCGGCTTTTAATAAAGCGTTGCGTTGGTTTAGAGCTTTGTTATACCTGATTAGCGCGTCTAAGTAATGTTTGTCCGATTGAGAGATTACCAGATCGGCAAACTTGCGTCGTTCTTCACTGCCTCCGGATATTAAGTCGGTGTCTGCCGGCGAAACCATAACCAAAGGGATAAAACCGATGTGATCAGAAAGACGTTCGTATTCTTTTTTATTTCGTTTGAATTGCTTTTTTTGCCGGCGTTTCATCCCGCAATAAAACTCTTCTTCTTTTCCGTCTAAATCGTAAAAGCCCTGAATGATAAAAAAATCTTGTCCGTGCCGAATGTTGTGGGAGTCGATAACATTGCTGAAACTTTTACAAAACGACAAATAATATATGGCGTCAAGTAGATTTGTTTTGCCCATACCGTTATTCCCTAAAAAACAGTTTACGTTAGGAGAAAACAGTAAATCGGCCTGCGATATATTTTTGTAGTTAAGTATGGAAATTTGTTTCAGAATCATATCATGATAAAAAATCATGCAAACTTACGTAAAGTTTTCCTGATTTTGGAGATAAAAACAACACTTTGAACCGTTAAGACAAAAAAAAAGAGTGGAAATTTTATTTATAAACAGAAATAGATTACTTTTGTGCACCAAAATAAATTTGTAAATACGTCAATTAAGCAAACTAAAATAATTAGTCATGTCAAAAGAAACAAAAAGCCACGATGAATTGGATTCTGTAAATGAGGCTCTTACCAGATCGGAACAATTCATTGAACAGAATCAAAAAACTATTATAACAGTAGTCGTAGCAATTATATTAGTGGTTTCTGCAATTTTAAGCATCCGCTATTTTTATATACTTCCTAAACAAGAGCGGGCACAATCTGAAATGTTTAAGGGTGTTTTCTATTTTGAAAAAGATTCATTCCAATTAGCTCTGAATGGAAATGGTATAGATTATGCCGGTTTTGAAGCTATCGCAGATGAGCATAGTTCGACGCCTGCCGGTAATTTGGCGCAAGCATATGCCGGAATCTCTCATATGCGGTTGGGGAATTACGAGCAGGCTATCAAGTACCTCGAAGAGTTTGATGCCGATGATGACATGGTTGCCCCTACGCTCATAGGCGCAATAGGTGACTGCTATGTAAATATGGATAAAGTAAAAGAAGGCATCAGTTATTTTGAAAAAGCTGCAAAAAAAGCCGATAACGAATTGATTAGCCCCATATATCTGAAAAAAGCGGGTATTGCATACGAAAGTCTCAAAGAATTCGATAAGGCGGTAAATGCTTATAAAACGATAAAAGATAAATATCCAAGTTCAATGGAGGCGTCAGATATTGAAAAATATATAGAAAGAGCTTCTATTCAAAAATAAATAAAGTTATTAAGATAAAGAAAGAGCCGCTTAATTTACAGCGGCTTTTTTATAGTTAATATAAAGAATATGGCAACAGCTTATCAGAATTTGTCAGATTACGATGTAAATAGCGTTCCCGACGCATTGGCAATGAAAGTAGCCGTTGTAGCGGCAGAGTGGAATAGAAATATTACGGAAAAATTGCTTGAAGGAGCTTGTAATACGCTCGAAAAGCATGGCGTGAAAGCGGAAAATATTCTTGTTGCACGTGTGCCCGGTACTTTTGAGCTTACTTTTGGTGCTCAACAAATGGCCGAAGCGTATAATCCGGATGCCGTTATTGTTTTAGGCTGTGTGGTTCGTGGAGATACGCCCCATTTCGACTATGTATGTCAAGGAGTAACGCAGGGTATTACCCATTTGAATACATTGTTTGGTATTCCGTTCATATTCGGAGTGTTAACTACTGATAATATGCAGCAAGCAGAAGACCGTGCCGGTGGTAAATATGGCAATAAAGGAGATGAAGCAGCTGTTACTGCAATAAAAATGCACGATTTTGCTTGCAAGTTAAAATAATAGTTGTACCTTTGCCACGCAAAAGAAAGTAAGGGCGAATACCAGAGTGGCCAAATGGGGCAGACTGTAAATCTGCTG
>JAFUKV010000238.1 GCA_017467745.1 Bacteroidaceae bacterium
AAAATCTACGATGGCCGACCTTTTGCCTCGTTTTTATGATGTAGATGAGGGCAGTATCGTAATTGATGGTGTTGATATTCGTAATTTGGATGTTTCGCGTTTGCGGGGTATGATGGGCAATGTAAACCAAGAGGCCATATTGTTTAACGATACTTTTTTTAATAATATCGCTTTCGGTGTAGAAAACGCTACGATGGAACAGGTGGTGGAGGCCGCTAAAATAGCGAATGCGCATGAGTTTATCGTTGCGTCGGACGAAGGTTACGAAACGAATATTGGCGATAGAGGATGCAAACTCTCCGGAGGTCAAAGACAGCGACTCAGCATCGCCCGCGCTATTTTGAAAAATCCTCCTGTGTTGATTTTGGATGAGGCCACATCGGCTCTCGATACCGAATCGGAAAAATTGGTGCAGGATGCTCTCGATAAGTTGATGCAAAACCGGACTACCATTGTTATCGCCCATCGTTTATCGACAATAAAAAATGCCGATTTGATTTGTGTAATGCACGACGGCGAGATTGTAGAGCGAGGCCGGCATGATGAGCTGATTGCTCTGAACCGTTATTATAAGCGGTTGGTTGATATGCAGAAATTTTGATACAAGATAGGGAAATATGAAAACACATTTTTCAACACTGTTTTGGGGTGTTTGTTTGTCTGTATTGACAGCGTGTTCAAGTGGCGGACAGAAAGATTATTTGAATTATGTAGATCCGTTTATCGGAACAGGAGAGCATGGTCATGTATTTTTGGGTGCAAGCGTGCCTTTCGGAACGATACAAGCCGGACCGCAGAATATTCATAAGGGTTGGGACTGGTGCTCGGGTTATCATTACTCGGACAGTGTTATTATCGGTTTCTCGCATACGCATTTGAGCGGTACGGGGTGTGCCGATTTGGGAGATATTTTATTAATGCCTTATACGGGGGAAATCAGAACTCGAAGAGGTGAGCAAAATGATATTTCTAATAGTTGTTCGTCTTATTATAAACACGAAAATGAACAATGTAGTCCCGATTATTATGCGCTGACAATGGAAAACGGTATTAAAGCGGAGTTGACAGCTTCCGAGCGTGTGGCGATACATAGATACTCGTTTCCGAAAGGGGAGGCGCCTCGTGTATTATTGAATTTACAAGAAGGTAACGGCGACAGGTCGGTAGATACTTATATGCGTTTAGTTGATGCTTATACGGTTGAAGGGTATCGTGTATCGCAAGGATGGTCGCCTGTGCATCAGGTACATTTTACGATTAAGAGCAAAACGCCGATAAGCAAGTTGATGACTTATGATGGCGATAATGCAGCGGGTACGGATTCGGTTAAATGCAGGTCGGCAAAAGGAGTTATGTTGTTTGACGGAGATCCGCAGGAAGTAATGTTGAAAGTTGCTATATCGTCGGTTAGTGCGGCGAATGCAGCGTTGAATATGGAAAGTGAAATGTCTCATTGGAATTTTGATAAGGTCCGTCGCGAAGCGCGAGGAAAATGGAACGATGAATTGGCGAAAGTGGATGTTTCCTCGTCAGATGAAAATAAAAAGAAAATATTTTATACGGCTCTTTACCACGCTTTTATAGCTCCTACCGTTTATGCGGATGTGAATGGAGAGTTTAGAGGTCATGACAATAAAATCCGCAAGGCCGATTGGGTAAATTATTCTACCTTTTCGCTGTGGGATACATATCGTACGCTCAATCCTCTTTTTACGATTATTCAGCCGGAGCGAGTGCCGGATATGGTAAATTCGATGTTGAGTATTTTCGACCAACAGGGACGCCTGCCTATATGGCCATTGGTAGGAGGCGAAACAAACCAGATGCCCGGATATAGTTCGATACCAGTAATAGCTGATGCGTATTTAAAAGGATTTCAGGGGTTTGATGCAGAACGGGCTTTTGCCGCATGTAAATCGTCAGCCGAGAATCCGGCGCACGATGGCATCTCTTATGTGTTGAGTCAGGAATTTATTCCTTGCGACAAAGTGGGAGAGGCAACCTCGAAAGGTATGGAATATGCCGTAGGAGACTGGGGAATTGCAGCTATGGCCAAGAAAATGGGTAAAGCAGGAGATGCCGAGACGTTTGCTAAACGGGGACGCTATTATACTCATTATGTCGATACGATTATTGGTTTTGTTCGGCCTAAAAATGCTGACGGCAGTTGGTTGGCGGATTATAATCCGTTTAATGCAGTACATGGAGGGCAAGGGTATTTTTGTGAAGGAACGGGGTGGCAATATACGTTCTTTGTTCCCCAGCATCCCGAAGGGCTGATAAAATTATTCGGCGGAAATGAACGATTTGCGCAGAAACTTGATTCGCTTTTTATGGCAGAAGGAGATATGGGCGAATTTGCTTCGCCGGATATTAGTGGCTTGATAGGTCAATATGCTCACGGAAATGAACCGAGCCATCATGTGATATATATGTATGCTTACGCCGGACAACAATGGAAAACGGCAGAGAAAGTGCGTTATGTACAAAATCATTTTTATACATCTAAACCAGAAGGCATTATTGGAAATGAAGATTGTGGACAAATGTCGGCTTGGCATATATTGTCGGCATTCGGCTTTTATCAGGTAAATCCGTCGAACGGAATATTTGTGTTCGGCTCTCCGCAATTTGATAGCGTCGTAATACAACTGCCGGATAAAAAAACGTTTACGATTCTTGCGCAGAACAATACGCCGGAAAATATGTATATACAGTCTGTGAAATTGAATGGACAACCGTATGAGAAATCGTATATCGGTTATAACGATATAATGAAGGGAGGAACGCTTGAATTTACGATGGGTGCTCAGCCGAATAAAACATTCGGTGCGGCTCCTGAGAATAGTCCGGCCTCGATGTAATAATGTTTAGAAAAATAAAAACGCGGCGAATGTTTTTCGTCGCGTTTTTTGTTATCTTCGTCCTATGAATTAAAATAGAATATTACATGGAATCGATAAAAGAAATTTTTCGGATAGGAAAAGGCCCTTCCAGTAGTCATACAATGGCGCCTCGTACAGCATCGCAACGATTTCTTGCTCGCAATCTCGGTGCGGCGAAGTTTGTTGTAACGCTCTATGGAAGTCTGGCGGCAACGGGAAAAGGGCACATGACAAATACTGCGATTTTAGAAATTTTATCTCCGGCAGCCCCGACTGAAATTGTGTGGGAACCGAAAATCTTTTTGCCGTTCCACCCTAATGGTATGCGTTTTGAAGCGTATGATAAAGATGATAATAAGATTGACGAGTGGACAACATACAGTATTGGCGGTGGTGCTCTTGCAGATGAAAATAGCCCGAATTCTGTTAATAACGTATATGAAATGAAACAC
>JAFUKV010000239.1 GCA_017467745.1 Bacteroidaceae bacterium
AAAAGGAGATGTTGAATGGGCACGTAATATTTTGGGAAATGCTTTGATTCTGACTTTTATCATGTCGGCTATTTTTATCACGCTTACAATGTCGTTTCTCGACGAAATACTGGTTATATTCGGTGGCAGTGAGCAGACAATACCGTATGCGCGTGAGTTTTTGCAATGGGTTATACCCGGAAGTCTCTTTTCCAATTTGGCTTTCAGCCTGAGCGGATTGATGCGAGCATCGGGGTATCCGGTCAAGTCGATGTCGGTAATTATTACCGGTGTCGTTCTGAATGTTATTTTAGCCGCATTATTTATTTTCGTATTCGATATGGGAATACGAGGAGCAGCCATAGCAACAGTCATTTCTATGGGAATCAGTGCTTTGTTTGCAATTTCTCATTTTTGTTTACCGCATAGTTACATCCGTTTTTATAGGCGTTGTTTTAAGTTGAAATTTTTTATTATCCGTAATATCGTATCTATCGGTTTAGCACCTTTTTTATTAAATGTTGTAGCAAGTTCTGTCAACGCTTTGCTGAATGTTTCGTTAATTACTTACGGCGGAGATTTGGCAGTGGGAGCTTTTGGCATTATCAATAGTTATATGTTGTTTGTGGTTATGATTGTATTGGGATTGTGTCAAGGTATGCAACCGATTGTAGGATATAATTATGGAGCCGAGAAACGAAGTCGGGTGAAACAGACTCTGGCTTTGACAATAAAAGTCGCTACGATTATAATGATTAGCGGATTTGTATTGGGAGAACTGTTTACAACGCATTTGGTTATAGCTTTTACAGATAATGAGGAATTGACCGAGATTACCGAACGAGGCATGCGTATTGCATTCGCTCTGTTGCCTTTGATAGGATTTCAAATAGCAACGGCTAATTTTTTCCAATTTATCAGCAAGGCCGGCATCGCTATTGTTTTATCTTTATCTCGGCAGTTGATATTTTTGATTCCGTCTATTATTGTTTGTTCTCATTTATGGGGATTAACGGGAGTTTGGGTGGCTATACCCGTTTCCGACTTTTTTGCCACTTTTGTAACAGCGTTGGCTTTATGGAAAGTAAGAGGTATTTTTATAGATAAACCTTCCTTAGCGCCAGAGATGAATTCGTAGAAAAAAATGTTGCCTGATCGGATTGAATGGCAGGTGTTGTGATATTGTGATAATTATCGGGTGGGAACGGAACTTGTACCGATTGCTTTTTTAGGCAGGAGAAATAATAAAATAAATATAAACCGATATATTAGAACATAAAATGTTATTTTTGTGTTTACATAACGTAAAATGAAAAATAAAAAGAAATGAAACGCTTTTTTACGATTCTAGTTGTTGCATTTATATCTGTCTCAACAATTTTTGCGCAAAAAACTTCGAAAATAGAGTTTAAAGAGACTGTTCACGATTTTGGCAGTTTCTCAGAAGATATGAAAAAGGTAACATGTAAATTTACATTTACAAATACGGGCGATGCTCCGTTGGTTATTGTACGGGCGAATGCGTCGTGCGGCTGTACGGAACCGGAATATCCCGAAGAACCTGTTATGCCCGGCAAAACAGGAGAAGTTACCGTTACATATAATGCCGAAGGTGCACCCGGTTCGTTCCAGAAAATGGTGAATATATATAGTACGGCTAAACCGGAAAAGGTTACCTTAGTTATAAAAGGAACGGTTATTCCGTCGCAAGAAAGAGAAAACCCGTCATACCCGTATAAGATGGGCGATTTGCGCCTGTCAAACACTGTTCTCCCGTTTTTCGATGTTTATCCGGATAAGCCGAAAACGGAAAAGATACCTGTAATAAATGAGGGTAAAAAATTGATTTCTCTTGCATTTGACCATGTACCCCGTCATTTGTCGGTGGTTGCTGTGCCTTCCGTACTGAAACCAAAAGAAACCGGCGAGATTGTAATTACTTATCGGGCGGAAAAAGTAAAAGACTGGGGATTGCGACGCGATGAATTTTTTGTTGCGTTTTCAGGAGAAAACAAGTTTAATCCTACGTATAAAATCTCGGTTACAGCAAATATCCTTGAAGATTTTTCGGATTTAAGCGAAGAGGAATTGGAAAAGGCTCCGAAATTGGAAATATCTCAGAGAAAAGTTGATTTTGGAGCAGTAAAGGGAGATGGCAAAGTAAAAAAAGAATTGAAGATAACGAATAAAGGAAAAAATCCGTTGATAATACGGAAAATACAGACCGATACGGATATTGTTTCCGTTCACGCTTCTTCTCAGTCTATCGCTTCGGGAAAAAGCGCAACAATAACATTAACGCTCGACCCTTCGGGAATGCCCGGTAAAATGTTGAATAAATTATTGACTATTATAACGAACGATCCGCAAAACACGCTTGTTTCAGTTCGGTTGGTGGGAACGTTCGAGTAACTAAATCCGTAGCATGGAACACATTGAAAATAGTAAAGAATATGAAGGATTGACGGTAAATAAAGGTATCGAGCAACCGCCTACGGTCAATCCGTATTTGAAAAAAGTGCGTACAGCCCGACGTCGTGCCTATACGCCGGCAGAATTTGTTGAGGCTATTGTGAAAGGCGATATAACTATGTTGTCGCAGGCTGTTACGTTGGTAGAGAGCAATCGTTACGAACATCAAATATTGGCGCAAGAGGTGATAGAAAAATGTTTGCCTTTTGCGGGGAATTCTGTCCGTATCGGGATAACCGGTGTTCCGGGTGCGGGAAAAAGCACTTCGATAGATGCCTTCGGATTGCATGTACTTAGTAGAGGCGGCAAATTGGCCGTATTGGCTATCGACCCGAGTAGCGAGCGTTCAAAAGGCAGTATTTTGGGCGATAAAACGCGCATGGAACGTTTAGCTGTGCATGAGCGGGCGTTTGTGCGGCCTTCGCCGTCGGCAGGTTCATTAGGCGGAGTAGCCCGTAAAACCCGAGAAACTATTGTATTGTGCGAAGCGGCGGGATTCGATACTATATTTGTAGAGACTGTCGGTGTAGGACAATCTGAAACGGCTGTACATTCTATGGTAGATTTCTTTTTGTTGATTCAATTAGCCGGTACAGGCGATGAATTACAGGGAATAAAGCGTGGAATTATGGAAATGGCGGATGCGATAGTAATAAATAAAGCCGATGGTAATAATATAGAAAAGGCAAAATTAGCGGCGGCGCAATTTCGCAATGCGCTGCATCTTTTTCCGCCTACGCAATCGGGATGGTTTCCGCAAGTGTTGACTTATTCCGGTTATTATGAAATCGGCATACCGGAAGTCTGGAAAATGGTAGATGATTATGTTGCGTTTACTCGTAAAAACGGCTATTTTGAACGGAAGCGGCATGAACAATCTAAGTATTGGATGTTTGAAACTATCAACGAACAATTGAAAGAGCATTTTTACCGTAATCCGGAAATTGAAGCGATATTGGCAGAAAAGGTCTCGCGGGTGTTAAACGCCGGACAAACCTCTTTCACGGCCGCCAAAGAAGTGTTGGATTTCTATTTTAACTTGATAAAATAAAGAATTGTTGTTTTCGTTGTATCTTTGTCGTGGACAATGAAAGCGTGAATTTTATGTCGGCAGAATAAAATCGGAGAGTATGAAATATATTTTATTTTTTCTATTGGTATGGATCTGGGGCGGAACATCCTTGTTATCAGCTCAGTTGCAGGAAGATGCGATAGAGGCTCCCGATATGGCGGAGATACAGGAGCAGATAAACGATCCGTCTTCACCGTTATATTATCCGGTATTGATGCAACGTTATTTAGATAATGATACTACGTTGAATTTGGCAGAATATCGTTGTCTATATATAGGGTATAGTTTTCAGGAAGATTATAATCCGTATCGGGTGGTAGAACATACAGATAGGTTAAAGGAGTTGTATGCCAATTCCGATTATAATGAATTTGTGTGTGATTCTATTATAAAATACGCACGACTGGCGATAGACGATTTTCCGTTCGATTTAAGGCAGATGAATATGTTGGTATACGCATATCGATGTAAGGGAGACAAAGTACAGGAGGCTTTGTGGAGCTATAAATTGAAAAGTATCGTAGACGCTATTTTGTCTACGGGAGATGGACAAACGCAAGAATCTGCGTGGTTTGTTATTTATCCGGCGCATGAATACGATATTATAAATCGTTTGGGGCTTACCGTAACCTCGTATGTGTTTGAGAAGCCGTATTTCGATTATTTAAAAGTCGATACCAATCCTTTTAAAGTAGAAGGCTATTTTTTCAATGTAAGCCGTATATTAACAGTGTTTGAGCAGAAATATAAATAAGATTTGTAGCCATAGAGGAATAAAACCGAATAAGTTGTTTTTATAGAATCAACTTATTCGGTTTTATTTTATGAAGGCGAAGATAGACCGGTTGACGAAATCTGAATTTGGCAGATATGAGTCTCTATTGAAATTGTCTTGTTAGGTCAGAGAGATTATTTTGTGTCGGTGCAGTCTGAGTGTTTGCCGGAATAAATGGCTCCGCTTGAACGTTTTGGGTCGGATAGCCATTTATCAACGTTTGTCCTTGCCGATTCAACACCTCTTCTTCTATTTTTTCTTTTGCTTGCTGAATACTCTGTAACAAACGGTCGGCAAACGGGAATGAGCCGTTTTCGAGCATCATTTCCAGAGATATTTGTCCCATTCTGAACAGCTCCATCAACAGTTCGTTAGAGGCCATTCTGTATGTAGGATTTGCGTTCGATTCGCAAATAGACAAGTCGAATTCTATGTTACGTACCTTTTGCGGATTGTACATCTTCGATTCATTGTCATATACACTTCCGGCAATGTTCAGGTAACGGACGTCCTGATAGAATTGTTGCACGGTTTTCATGATTTTTGTATCTCGTTCTTCTCTGAACGATTTGAACGATTCAAATAAATCGACCAGATTCAGACTGGAATTTTGTGTTTGCTGTGCATATAATATGCCGGAAGTAGAGGCATTGGCTACCTTTCCCTGCATAGCCCCATGTATGCCTGAAATATCTTCGAGTAAACGCAATTGTAAATTTAGAAGTTCGTATGCGCCTACGTTTGTAGCGTTTGTAGATATTTGTTGAGGTATCGGGACGCCGGGTTTGGGTTTAAACAGGATAACTCCGTTGTAACGAGTCCATTGTTCGGCAACATCTTCAATAGACATTCCATCCGGAATCTGATCTTCGGGGAATAGCAATACGCCTTTTGCACTGGCGCCCATGATAAAATCGATAAGCGTGATCAACCGGTTGATATACCGTTGCTGGTCTATAATATCCTCGACAAAAGAGTGTATTTCGCCGTCCATTAACGGATATAATTTGAATACGTACGGATGTTCCCCATGCCAATAGGGTGTTTCTCCTTCGTCCAGAATGTCTCCGAATGGAGTGAAAAAGCGGTAATACCAATATCTGTCGATAAACCATTCCGTTTCTATTAAAGCAACGTTTTCGGCGGGGATGCCATTTTGTGCGGCTTCCGTTATACGTTGCCGATTTATGGCGTCAATCTCTTCCGCCCGTTCCATATCTTCTTTGTAGTAGTTGCCGGTCAAAGTATCATGGCAACGAAGGCGTTCTTTGTTTTCGAGTGTCCAGACTTCGATTATACGGCACAAATGGGGCTCGGTGGCGATTAAAAAGTCGATGTTTTCCAAATTCTCCGAAGTCAATGCTTCAAACGTGCGTGATATTTCTTCGCGGGTAGTCTGACTGTATAATTCCCGGAGTTTTTTCGCACGGCTACGGGAACCTTTGGAAAACTTGCTTATGACATCGGCAATCGGCACGTCATGCAGTTCTCCTATTAACGTACAGTCCCATAGCCGGATATCTTCCATCGCGTTAAAAAATATGCGGTTTGGGTTTACAACATCTATCCATACGTCCATGCGGTTATTTCTCCATCCGTAGCCTATTTTATGGAAGCATGTTCCGGAGATGACAAACTCTTCCATTGTGCGCCCGTCTATTTCCCACAGGCGGTTTATTTGATAGGCGTATTGCATTGCTACGCTCATCATTTCTCCGACTTTTTGTTCTTCCCTATCTCGGGATATGCAAACCGGCTCGGTCTGTATGCTTCTGAATTGTCCGACAACATTCTTTACCATTTGGCGTACCAGATTGTTTTTTAACGGAATTTTGCCTTGTTCTTTCAGATATTGTTCTTCTGTGATGACACGGCCGTCTGTCGTTTCTATCGTGTCGTTCCATTGTTTGCCAAAAGTATAATTTCGGCTGCGAATGCGTTTACGTCGATAGTGCTCGATGTTGTCCCACGCGCGTTTGGCTTGTAACAGTATGTCGGGTTGCGCGCGTTTTAAGCCGAATGCTTCTTCTGTATTGTCAGTAGTTTTTTTTATAGAGGGCATTACCTCTTTTTTCGTCAAAAATTTTGTTCTTATTCTTTTCATGTGAGTTAAATGTTTAAAATTTCTGTTTGGCAAATAACGGAAATGTAGTTGTCTATATTATGTTATAAAATTAGAATCGGACATATGGCGCTTCGATGCTGATTTTATAACAGAACTGCATATATGGGCTGCTGTATCTTTACCGGCGAAATCAAAATTAAAATTTATGGAACAGATTAACTTGATTTTTAAAGGGGAGACCCATAGTCCTCCTTCGGGTATATCGACGGATGGAGATTGTAGCCATGTTGTGAATCTAAGATATAAAGACGGTGCGTGGAGGCCGATTGGGCTTCCTGAAACGCTTTATGTGCCGGCCGATGAGTCGAGGAAAATAATTTTCGTACATAAAAACGAATCGTATGAACATTATATTTCGTATGATGGAGCATCTGTCTATTACGAGTGTTACGAAGATGACGGAGTATTGCAGGCTACGGGTTTTTATAAATTCGCCGATTTACCCGGATTGATAAAAGTGGAGTCGTGCGGGAATACGCTTATCTTTTTGACAGAGACGGGTGTTTTTTATGCCTTGTTTAATATGGGTAATTATACTTTTCTTGGAGATAAGCCGGAGTTGCCCCAGATAATATTTTATGGTAATGCCGTTACTCCGGAAACAGGCGAGGTTCCGGCTTATACGCTTAAAAAAGCGGCATTACAAACGGAAGAGTACAAATTGGACGATGACGATATTATTGCATTTTCCAATCTGGTTACGGGAACGTATAATAAGTTGAAATATGATTTCGAGCAAATAGGAGTGCTTTCGCATCCTGTGCTGGTAAAGTATGCGTTGCGGATGTATGACGGGTCATATATGATGTCTTCTCCTGCTATGCTTTTGACGCCTTTTGAGGAGATATGCCAGTTTCAACAATATAAAGTTCCGTGTGTAAAATCGGGTTCGTCCGTTACGGCCTTTTCAAAGCATGATTTGTCTTTGGCGGGTTATAAGATATTTTATGATATTGATATGTCCGGATTCGGTTTGTCCAGATGGCTCGATGTGGTTGTCTCGATTGATATATTTATTTCTCGGGAAATTATTCCGTTAAAACATGGGGAGTTTTTTATCGAATCGACAGTTGCCGAAGAAATGTATGGAGATCGGCTTAGTACAGTGCTTACTTGCGATATTCCGGAGCGTACTTGTTCGGAAATCGGTATGTTGGCTGCCGATGAGACGCAATTTTATTTAGTAGCTTCCTTAGACCCGGATAAAATGCCTCTTCCTTATAAATCCGTACAATTACCGTTGTCCGGAAAATTGTCTTCGTTGGTACATCAACCGATATTGCCTTCTGACGATTTTTCTCATCATCGTATATTGGCAGGGACGTCGTATATTTATAATGGCCGATTGCATTTAGGTGCGGCAAATACCTGCTTTTTCAACGGGTTTCCGTTGACTTGTTTCCAATTGAAGCAAGTACGTTACAACGGATATTTCTCGGGACATGGCGCAGCTCATAGTATTATCGATTTTACGAAAATGTATGTGGAAGTAACGATAAAAAGTGCCGGAGGGTCGGGAAAAGTAGTGCGGGGAATGGCGGCTCCGGTGCAATCATTTTTCCCTATTATGGGAATATCTCCTTTTTTGTCGTATCCGGATAGTAGGGCGACAAAGATAAAAATTTCAGGATTGGATATTTCCGGGAAAGTATATAGTTGCGAATTTCCCTTGAAACCTTCATCTGCTCAGAATATAGCATATTATGTAGACGAAGCGTTAAAGCCGATTGCATTTACAGAATCGGAAGATGATCCGGATAATCCGTTCGTGATTCCCCAATATGATCCGGTAATTGAATATTCTGAAAATAAATTGCGAGTATCGGCAGTGAATAATCCTTTTTTGTTTCCGTTAGAGCAGACATATACATTGTCGTCCGGTCGTATTTTGGGTATGGGCGCCGCAGTTGCTGCGTTGTCGCAGGGGCAGTACGGCGAATTTCCGTTATATGTGTTTACTACCGAAGGCATTTGGGCTATGCAGGTAGGGACGGATAATATCGTGTATAAAAGCCAACATCCGGTAAATAGGGAAGTTTGTAATAATCCGGCGTCCATTACTCCGGTTGACCATGCACTGGTTTTTACTACGAATAGGGGTGTGATGATGTTGGACGGAAGTCAGAGTATAATGTTATCTCAGCCTATGACCGGTAAGCCGGATGTATTTCCCGGAGCATTGCCGGAAAACACAGATGAGGAAATTCATAGTGTCTTGTCGGATGATACATCGTTTGTCGCTTATTTGGCGGGTGCGCAAATAGGATATAATTATGCGTATAATGAACTTATAATTTTAAATCCGGATTTTTCTTATTATTATGTATTCGGTATGGATGCGGGAATGTGGTATAGGTGTACAGGAGCCTTTGCCGGATTATGTCACGATTACCCTTATGTTTTTGCCACCGATGTATCCGGAACGTTGCTACATTTAGGAAAAGAACGATTCGATGAAAAAAGGCCTGTTGCGCTTGTGTCCAGAGCTTTGAAGTTTATTCCGAATATATATAAAAGAGTTCGCCGTCTGTTTGTGCGTTGTTGGGGTGAAGATGTGGAGATGGATGTTTCTTTATGGGGTGCATACGAGGCGAATAGCCGGTATGGAAGTTTGTGCCGTTCAACAGTGTCGGGGAATGTGCCCGGTCGAATTTCAATATCGATGTATAATGCTCCGTTAAGATATTACCGGCTGGCTTTGGTAGGGAAAACGGACGATACTTTTTATCTTGAATCGGCCGATTTTTCGTTGGTTTCCGGCAGTTCGCAAAAAGAACAATGATAGTCGGAAAATAATATCCCCGAAATTCACAAGAATTTCGGGGATATTACCGTTTGTAGATAACGTATTTATTTTTCTTTTAAGTATTCTGCGTTCAGCATCCGTGTAACTTCTTCTGTAATATCGCATTGCGGATCGGCTAAAAGAATATTATCGTTCGATATATTACTGAAAATAACTTTGTATTTTTTCTCTTTGTTATACTCTTTTAAGAAAGAGGATACTTTTTTTAGTATAAGATCGGCAGACCGTCTGTTTTCGAGTACCAAACTTTGATTTTGACGTTCTTGCAGTTCTCTTAGTTCGCTTTCTTTTTTACCGAGAGCTTCGTAACTGCTTTGTTGGGCTTCGGGAGATAAAAAGGCGTTATTTTTTACTTTATGTTGGTATTCTTGTATCATTTTTTGAAATTCTTTGTTTTTGGCTTCGAATACGCTTTGGTTATTTGCCGTCATTTGAACGAAACTTTCATTCAAATCTTTTGCATATTGATAATTGTGTAAAAGAGTATCGATATTGATGTAAGCGATTTCGTTTGTCGTGTTTGCTGCCGGTTCTGTTTTTTCGGTCGTGTTTGCGGGAGTAGTGGGCGAGATGGCTTTATCGTCCGATTTAGAGGTACAACGAGTAAAGCCTGAAATGACAAAGACCAGCAACAGAGCGTTAACAAAGTATTTTTTATTTCTCTTCATTATTGAGTTTGTAATTTTAGTTAGATGTATTTATTGTGTTATTTAGTCTGTCTTTTAAAGATGTTATTTTTCTATCTTTGGCATCGGTAGAAAGGGCGCATGTAATGCCTTTATTCGCCAGCGCTTTATTCCCTCCGATGTGGAAGTTCGGAAATTTTCCGCCTTTTTTTACTATAATTTTTATAGCTAATAGAATAAATGCAACTGTTATAAAACCCAGAGTAAAAAGAATAGTATATAACATTTTTACTATATTTGTGGATGCAAATATAATGATAAACTCTGATTAATATCCTTTTTGAGATACTTGGATTTCAATATTTAGTCCTAATTAGCAAAAAACGGAAAATTCAGGTGGTTTTTTCTTTATATTTAAGTGATTTTTTTGTTTGACTTAACATTTTACAATATGCGAATAACCGATTTAAAGCCTGAATTGATTTGGCATTATTTTGATGAAATTACAAAAGTGCCTCGTCCGTCCAAGAAAGAAGAGAAAATCCGATCTTATCTTTTAATGTTTGCCCAAGAGCAGGGTTTGGCAGTAAAACAAGATAAAATAGGTAATATTTTGATGTCTAAACCGGCTTCTGCCGGATGTGAAAACGCGCCTGTCGTGACCTTGCAATCGCATATGGACATGGTGTGTGAAAAAAATAGCAACACGGTGCATAATTTTGAAACGGATCCGATAGAAACTATTATAGATGGAGATTGGGTTCGTGCTAACGGAACCACATTAGGAGCGGACAACGGTATAGGAATGGCTGCTCAATTGGCTGTGCTGGCAGACAAGAATTTAAAGCATGGTCCTGTAAACGCTCTGTTTACCGTAGATGAAGAAACGGGTTTAACAGGCGCATTTAATATGGATGATGGTATGATAGAGGGCAAGTATTTGTTAAATCTCGATTCGGAAGATGAAGGTCAGCTTTTTATCGGTTGCGCCGGCGGTATAGATACTACTTCTGAATTTACGTATAGCCCGAGTATGACACCCGATAATTATCTCTATTTCAAAATATCTGTCAAAAATCTGTTAGGCGGCCATTCGGGGGGAGATATTCATCGCGGAAGAGGAAACGCTAACCGGATATTGGCTCGTTTCCTTTGGCAGACATCGCAAAAGTACGATATGGTAATGAGTAGTATAGATGGCGGAAATTTACGCAATGCAATTCCTCGCGAAGCATCGGCCGTAATAGGTATTCATAAAAATGATAAAGAAAAGGTTCGTGTCGATTTGAATTTGTACATTTCTGTTATTGAAGATGAGCTGAAAGGTATAGAACCTAATTTTACCATGGTAATGGAACATGAAACTGAGCCGGAGCGGTGTATAGACCGTCGTACAACGATAGCTTTGATTAATGCTTTGTATGCGTGTCCGCATGGTGTAGTCTCTATGAGCCGGGATATGGAAGGATTGGTTCAAACTTCTACGAATCTCGCCTCAGTAAAAATGTCGGGAGAAAATAAGATTGTAGTGGCTACAAGTCAACGGAGTTCTGTCGAGTCTGAAAAATACGATATAGCGCATCGGGTTGAATGCGTGTTTGCATTGGCTGGGGCGACAGTGGTGCATGGTGAAGGGTATCCGGGTTGGAAGCCGAATATGGAGTCTTCTCTTTTGTCGACGGCTGTGGCGGCGTATGAAGATTTATTTGGTGTAAAACCATTGATTACAGCTATTCATGCAGGTTTGGAATGTGGCTTATTCTTGAAAAAACATCCGCAACTCGATATGATTTCTTTCGGGCCGACATTAAGCGGGGTACACTCCCCAGATGAAAAAATGAATATTCCGTCTGTTGAAAAATTCTGGAAGCATCTGACAGCCGTATTGGAAAAAATAGCGGAGTCGAATGCCTGATACGGGTAATACATTTTTTGCCAATACGCTCCATTTTCCGGTTTATGTTATGGCTAAACCGGTAGGGGCGTTGTGCAATTTGGATTGCAGTTATTGTTATTATATAGAAAAGTCGAAACTCTATCCGCAGGGAAAGGCGGAGAAAATGAGTGTTGGTTTGCTGGAACGCTTCGTCAGTGAATATATCGCTTGCCAACCTACTTCGGATGTGCTGTTTACTTGGCATGGCGGAGAGCCTTTGTTGAGAGGATTGGATTTTTATAAACATGCGTTGGCGTTTCAGCGTAAATATGCGGGGGGACGGCATGTTGATAATTCTATGCAAACCAACGGCTTGTTGCTGAATGATGAGTGGTGTCGATTCCTTAAAGAAAACGATTTCTTAGTGGGTATTTCGCTCGATGGCCCGGAACATGTTCATAATAAATATCGGCTGGACAGGGGTGGAAAAGGCAGCTTTTCACGAGTGATGCGAGCGGTAGAACTGCTTCAAAAATATGACATCCCGTTTAATACGCTTTCTGTTATAAATGATTATAGCGTACGTTTTCCGGAAGAAATATACGCGTTTTTTAAGCAGATAAATAGCCGGTATATGCAGTTTTCGCCGGTGGTGGAACGCTGGGGAGACCGTCCGGATGGACTGGAATTGTTGTCGGCTTTCGATAACGGCCGAAAGGGGGAGATGACAGAGTGGAGTGTGTCGCCTCGTGCGTATGGCGATTTTTATTGTCGAATTTTTGACGAATGGATAAAAAGCGATGTAGGGCGTTGCTTTGTGCAATTGTTCGATGCCGTATTAGCCAATATGGTCGGTAAGTTTCCGGGTGTCTGTATCTATGCGCGAACGTGCGGACATGCGGGGGCGATAGAGGCGAATGGAGATGTGTATGCGTGCGATCATTTTGTGTTTCCAGAGTATAAGCTTGGAAACATTAGAACCGACGGGTTAGTCTCTATGATGTTGTCTGATAGACAAATGTCGTTTGGTAAAGATAAGTTTGACACTTTGCCGCGTCAATGTCGTCGTTGTAAATATTTGAATCTGTGTAACGGTGAGTGCCCTAAAAACAGGATTGTAATCTCCGATGATGGCGAGGAGGGATTGAATTACCTCTGTGAAGGGTTATTCCGTTTTTTTGAACATGTGCAACCTTATATGGAATTTATGGCTGCGGAGTTACGTGCCGAACGGGCTCCAGCCAATGTAATGAACCATTTGGACGAAATCCGACAAAATATACATTCATAGTTTGTTGTTGCAGCTTTTAAATTTATCTGCCTCCTGTAATTAAGGCAGTTGTTTTGGGTAGGTACTTTTTAAGTAAGTAATAAAATAGCAGTCCTCCGCATATAACAATAGTGGGGCACAAAAAGTACAATATCAGCAGCATTGTATCTGTGTGAGGCTGTATTAACTTGAAAGATAATTTAATGATAAAAACCAATACCATACCATGATAGGCATAAATAAAGAAACTGCTGTCAGATAAAAAAGAGTTGGTTTTCCATATTTCTTTTTTCAGAAAATATGCGGAGAGCGTAATGGCTGAAATAATCCCTATCAGAATGTTTATTTTCTTGGCATAGAGTATCCAACTTAAATCCCTGTTGTAGAGTATAAATGCCGTGAGAAGTGTGTATAATATGATAGAAGACGATAGTAACGGGCGCATTGCATTGACGAAGTTTTTTCTGTAAATGCTGAAATATGATCCGGCAGAAAAAAAGAAGAGAGCCGTGTTGCTAAAACCTGCGATATCGTACTCTGGATAATTACATATCCAGAGTATTCCCAATAATATAATAACGTATTGTTTTAACTTTTTTACGAGAAGGTATATAAGAGGAGAAAGTAACATAACAACCATTAAATCGCGCATAAACCAAAGTTGAAAGCAGGTAGGGTATCTACCTACGGAAATAGGATTTATCATTTTTGTATCCCAAAACGCCCAGATCCAGTCCGAAAAAGTATAATCACAAACAAGTTTGCTACTTCCAGTCATTAGCTCTGGTATAAATGATTGGGATATAGCGAAATATGAAATACTTAATAGATTCCATAAGATATAAGGGACGAGTATGGTTTTTGCACGTTTTTTCAGTTTCTGTGCATAAAAATGTGTGTTAAAGGGTGTTTTATAGAAAAAGAGAAATCCGGAAATAAAGAAAAATAAAGGTACGGCTATTCTTGCGAGGATTTCGGAAAAAAGATAAGCGATTGTTGTATAAAAAGGGAAGCTCCCGGTCTGCATTACATCTACTCCATTGAAAATTACGGATTTGAATATGGAATGAATAAGTACCACCCCTATAATGAGAGGAAATCGTAAAAAACTGATAGTTTTTGATTGCAGTTCTTCGTTGTCTATTGAAGTATATTTTGTCATACGTGATTTTTTGCATTTCTCTTGTAAAGAGAGATTCTATAACTGTGCAAAACTACATAAAATATTGAATACAATTCCATAAAGATGTGATAGAAATAATATTTTGTTGAATTAATATTGTTTCAATACGATAATTTGTTGAGTATTTTCTTTTTGCAAGAGGTTACAATTTTCTGTTTATTAATTTGTTTGCGGTTTTTATACTTCTCTTTACAAGAGAGTTATATGAATTGAACTTTTTTGTTTTTGTAATTTTTTGAAAGTTCCGAAAACTTAAATCTTATGTTTGTTTTGTTTGGCAAAGCGGTTTTTCTATATAAAAATTATAATGTACCTTTGTTCTCGCTAAAAAGAAGAGTGCTATGCCATTAAAATTACCAGCGAAATTACCGGCCGTTGAATTATTAAAAGCGGAAAATATATTTGTGATGGACGATCAACAGGCGTCTCGCCAAGATATTCGTCCGTTACGGATTGTTATTCTTAACCTTATGCCGTTAAAGATCATGACGGAAACAGACTTGATACGTCTTCTTTCCAATACGCCGTTGCAGGTGGAAATAGATTTGTTGATGACTTCAAACCACATTTCCAAGAATACACCTATCGAGCATATAAAAACATTCTATAAAGATTTTTCAGAGATAAAAGCTGAAAATTATGATGGTATGATTATTACCGGAGCGCCGGTAGAACAGATGGATTTTGAAGAGGTGCATTATTGGGATGAAATTACCTCTATATTCGATTGGGCACGGACGCATGTAACTTCTACTTTATATATATGCTGGGCTGCTCAGGCGGGATTGTATCATTTTTATGATATACCCAAGTATCCGTTATCTGCAAAAATGTTCGGGATATTTCGCCACACGGTAACAGATAGTCAGAATCCTATTTTCAGGGGATTTGATGATGAGTTTTATGTGCCGCACAGCCGTCATACCGAAATCAGACGTGAGGATATTTTAAAAGTTCCGGAGTTGACGCTGCTTTCAGAATCGGAAGATTCGGGCGTATATATGGTCATGGCGCGCGGAGGTCGGGAATTTTTTATTACCGGTCATTCCGAATATTCTCCATATACCCTTGATACTGAATATAAACGAGATAAAGGTAAAGGGTTGACAATTGACATTCCTAAAAACTATTACCGAGACAATAATCCCGAGCTGCCTCCGGTAGTAAGATGGCGGGCTCATGCCAATTTGTTATTTTCTAACTGGCTGAACTATTTCGTTTATCAAGAAACTCCTTATGATATTCGTGATATAAAATAATCGTATGGCGATTTTTCGTTCCATAGAGTTGTTAGCTCCTGCAAAAACGGCGGAAATAGGAGTTGAGGCTATTAAGCATGGTGCTGATGCCGTTTATATCGGCGCACCCCGTTTCAGCGCTCGCGCCTTAGCCGGAAACGAATTAGAAGATATTGCCCGGCTGGTTAAATATGCTCATTTTTTTAATGCCCGTGTATATGTGGCTTTAAATACGATTCTGAAAGACGACGAATTAGATGATGCCCGTTCGTTAATTTTTTCCTTATATAATATAGGTGCAGACGCGTTGATTGTGCAAGATATGGGGATTCTCGAATTGGATATTCCTCCGATAGCTCTGCATGCGAGTACTCAGGCCGATAACAGGTCGGTAGAGAAAGTCAAGTTTTTAGAATCCGTAGGATTTTCGCAAGTTGTTCTGGCCAGAGAACTGTCGGCTGAACAAATCCGGATGATAGCCGATAATACGACGGTTCCCTTAGAGGTATTTGTGCATGGAGCATTATGCGTCAGTTATAGCGGACAGTGCTATTTGAGTAGTCGTATGTGTGATCGAAGCGCCAATCGTGGCGAGTGTGCTCAGTATTGTCGTTTGCCTTATACTTTAAAAGATGCGGACGGACGAACTTTGTTGAAAGACAAGTATATTCTTTCGTTGAAAGATTTGAATTTGTCGAGCGAATTGGGTGTCTTGCTTGATTCGGGGGCTTCTTCGCTAAAAATTGAAGGTAGCTTGAAAGACATGGGTTACGTTAAAAATGTAACGGCGTATTATCGCAATAAATTAGATGAAATATTTAGTAAGGACTCCCGATATAAGCGAGCTTCGGACGGTAAAAGTTCTTTTTTCTTTATTCCCGATGCTCAAAAAAGTTTTAATCGTGGATTTTCTTCCTATTTTATTCACGGGCAGAGGTCTGCTTCGCTTTGCTCATTCGATACTCCGAAATCGAAAGGAGAGAAAATCGGTACTGTGAGAGAGCTTTCTCGGCAAAGCCTGACTGTTTCAGAAAATCTCCCGTTAAATAATGGCGACGGCGTTTGTTATATAAATAATGATGGTGTATTCGCAGGTTTTCGTGTCAATAAAATAGAGGGAAATCGTGTTTATCCGACCGAAATGCCTTTTTTGCGTTCGGGCACGGTTCTCTATCGGAACTATGACCATGAATTTGAAAAAGTATTGAGCAAAAAATCTGCCGAACGTTATATTGAGGTGGACTTCGATTTGTCAGAAACACCGCACGGTTTTGAGCTGACGGTAACGGACGAGACGGGGATTTCCGTATCGGAGATATTGAACTCGGAAAAAGAGGAGTCCCGTACACCCCAACGAGAGAATATAATTCGTCAGTTGTCTAAATTGGGAGATACTCCTTTCGTTATCCGTCAGTTCAATTATCGCCTTTCGAACGATTGGTTTGTGCCTTCGTCCGTGTGGTCGGGCTTACGCAAACGGGCGGTAGAGAAACTCTCTTTACAGCGAGAACGCTCTTATTGTAGAGAAGCGCGAAAAAGCTGTCTTGCAAAAGAGTGCGAATATCTTGAAAAGGAAATGTCTTATTTGGGGAATGTTTCGAATCGATTGGCTCGCGCTTTTTATGAAAAGCATGGAGTAAAAAAAATAGAAGAGGCGTTCGAATGCGCCCCTTCGGGAAAAGTTCCGTTGATGTTTACGAAATATTGCGTAAAATATACCTTAGGCATGTGTCCGCATTCTACACCGAGAAAAAGTTGCCGTGAACCGTTGACGTTGCATTATAAAGATGCAGTTCTGCGATTGGAATTCGATTGTCGGCAATGCGAAATGCGGGTATATGATAATCGTTGATTCAAAATCTTTTATTCTTGTTTCGTCAGTTCAAATCCCAACAGCATTCCGTCGTATTGTTCGGCCAATTGTCCAAGTGTTTTTAATGTTGTGCTTTTGCTGTTTAATGCGATTATCTTCATCAGATTTAATATTTTATCGGCATTAAAAAGTAAAATAAGCTTGTTGCCCGATATAGAAGCCTTCGCTTCTATTGAACTTAAAGTAAATAGTTTAATCGCTTTGTAAGAGAATGTAATTGTTTTTTCTTCCGGATTCAGACTGAATGTTCCGCCTAAACCTTTGGTAGAGTTGGCTTTCATTAGGGTGGTAAAAGTACTGTCTTCGGCGTTAAAAATATATTTCATATTTTCTGTTATGCCGGCTTTTGCGTAAATTTCCGTTAGCTTTTCTTCAATTTGATTGGCTGCGATGGCTCCTCCGGCCTTTTTTAATAGGTCATCGCTTTTAAACTCGCAAGCGGGATTTGTGTATTTCCATGTGCCGTTTAAGATTTCTGCACTTAGCGTTTGATTTCCTACAACAGCATTTACCGCTTCTTTTATGGAATTGGATTTAAACAAATCTTTAAGTGAGATTTGTGAAGATACGGAAAACGGATTTCCTAAAATACATAATCCGAGAATAATGGCATTGATAAATAATTTTTTCATTGATTGAATATGTCTGGTTTATTCGAATACAAATATACGAAATTTTTATTTATTAACATGTCGAATTTTAAGTTGAAATATCCGCGTTTAGTTTTAAACACTCGTTTTTATTGTAATTTGTCATGAGTATTTCATAGATGTGTTTTGAAATATTTATGCGTTAAGAATATCGTTATTTTAAATGACTGCTTTTGTTAAAATTGTAATAATTCTTGTGGTTGATGTTCAGTGCGTTATGCCCGTATATGAAATGGAAACGCCATACTTGAATTTTTTTTGAAATCTTTGTCCGAAACTATTCATTTACACCGCAATATTTTGTATTTTTGCGCAAGGAAAAATTAAATACATATATATGTCTGGAAACAAGAAAATTAAAACCGCATTAGTCTCGGTATTCCATAAAGATGGATTGGATGATATTTTAAAAAAATTACACAGTGAAGGGGTAAAATTTATTTCAACAGGCGGAACGCAATCATTTATAGAATCGTTGGGCTTTCCGTGCGAAGCTGTTGAGTCGTTAACCGGTTATCCTTCTATTTTGGGAGGCCGTGTAAAAACGCTTCATCCTAAGGTTTTCGGCGGTATTTTGTGCCGTCGTGAAATGGAGGGCGATTTGCAACAAATCGCTCAATATGAAATACCGGAAATAGATCTTGTTATTGTCGATTTGTATCCTTTCGAGCAGACGGTGGCATCCGGCGCTGACGACCAGGCTATTATTGAAAAAATAGATATTGGCGGCATATCGTTGATTCGTGCTGCTGCCAAAAATTTCAAAGACGTAATAATTGTGGCCTCAAAAGCTCAATATGATCCGTTGATGAAATTGTTAGAAGAAAAAGGCGCGACCTCTTCAATAGAAGACCGTAAATGGTTTGCAAAAGAGGCATTTGCTGTTTCTTCGGGTTATGA
>JAFUKV010000240.1 GCA_017467745.1 Bacteroidaceae bacterium
AGATGACACCCGAAAACCGAACAAAATTACTGCAAGAAACTTTCAATCCCGAAACCGGCATGGGATACAGTTATATCCGTATCTCCATAGGATGCTCAGACTTTTCAATGGACGAATATACCTGTTGCGATAAAAAAGGCATCGAAAACTTCGTTATTCACGATTACGACAAACGAGACCTTTTCCCTATTCTTAAAGAGATACTCGCCATAAATCCGGATATAAAGATTTTAGCCTCGCCGTGGACATGCCCGATATGGATGAAAGTAAATAATCTGGAAGAACGCGAACCCTTCGAATCGTGGACAAGCGGGCAACTCAATCCCGACTATTATCAGGATTACGCCACCTACTTTGTTAAATACATTCAAACAATGGAAAAAGAAGGTTTCCCTATCCACGCAGTTACCATACAAAAC
Source organism: Bacteroidaceae bacterium (assembly GCA_017467745.1). Taxonomy (GTDB): domain Bacteria; phylum Bacteroidota; class Bacteroidia; order Bacteroidales; family CHK158-818; genus Gallibacteroides. The sequence goes on from JAFUKV010000240.1 coordinate 420, forward strand.
GAGCCTCTGAATAGAGGAAATTCCGCATCCCTTTTTATGACGTGGCAAGAACAACGCGACTTCATCAAAACTGCGCTTGGGCCTGCTTTCAAAAAAGCCGGACTCAAAACCCAAATCATCGCTTACGACCATAACTACGATTACGACGCTCATAAACCCGATTGTAAAGACCAAATCGGTTATCCCGCCAACCTATACGCCGATACCGAAGCCGCTCAATATATAACCGGATCCGCCTACCACGCTTATGGAGGAGATAAAAAAGAGATGTTACGCATACATCAGGCATACCCCGACAAAGGCCTTTACTTTACTGAAATTTCCATAGGCCTTTGGGGAGGAGGGTACACATTTGAAAACGACCTGATGTGGAATATGCGCGAAGCATGTATCGGCACTATCAACAATTTCTGCAAAGCCGTCATTATGTGGAACTTCATGCTCGACGACAAACACAGTCCTTATCGACCCGGAGGATGCAACATCTGTTTGGGAGCCATCGACATACAAAGCAGCGACTACTCTACTATGACAAAAAACAGCCACTACTACACAATGGCTCACCTGTCTAAAATAATCAAACCCGATGCTGTGCGGATAGGCGTAAACGACATAAGCGTGAAAGGCATTTATTACAGCGCTTTCGAAAATGCTGACGGAAGTCTCGCCGTTATCCTGCAAAACGATACGGAAAAAGAACAACAGATAACCGTTTCCGACGGAAAACGAGCATTTACCTACGCCCTTCCGCCTAAAAGCGTAGCTTCGTATAAATGGCGCTGAATTGGCCGAAAACAAATTTTGCAATCTGAAAAAAAATGATGAAATTTGCGCAACCTTACAACAAACAATTATAAACTCTAAATAAAACAGATAAAAATGAAAAAAAGTGCTTTGCAAATAGCTCGCGCTGCTTATCAGCCCAAATTGCCCAAAGCTCTTAAAGGTGCTATGACACTTCAAGAAGGAGCCCCCACACAATCAGTAGCCGACCAAGCGGAAATTCAAAAATTATTCCCTAACACTTACGGAATGCCTGTTCTTTCTTTCGTTGCCAGCAATGAAACCAAGAATTTTCCGGCTATCAATGCAGGTGTAATTCTTTCCGGCGGGCAAGCTCCCGGCGGACACAACGTAATAGCAGGATTGTTTGACGGACTCAAAAAAATGAATAAAGACTCTAAACTGTACGGATTTCTTTTAGGTCCGGGCGGTTTAGTAGATCACAAATACATCGAACTGACAGCCGATATTATTGACGAATACCGCAATACCGGCGGATTTGACATAATCGGATCCGGACGTACCAAACTCGAAACAAAAGAACAATTCGACAAAGGGTTACAAATATTAAATCAACTCAATATCAAAGCATTGGTTATCATTGGCGGAGACGACTCAAATACCAACGCTTGTGTATTGGCCGAATATTACAAAGCTATCAACGCCGGCATTCAAGTTATCGGTTGCCCTAAAACTATCGACGGCGACTTGAAAAACGAAATGATAGAAACATCTTTCGGATTCGACACCGCTTGTAAAGTATATTCCGAAGTAATCGGCAATATCCAACGCGACTGTAACTCTGCTAAAAAATATTGGCACTTCATCAAACTAATGGGACGTTCAGCATCGCACATCGCTCTGGAATGCGCTCTGCAAACACAGCCCAACATCGCTATCGTTTCCGAAGAAGTAGAAGCCAATCAAATGACGCTTGACGACGTTGTCAACAATATCGCCGATATCGTAGCTACCCGCGCAGCCGAAGGAAATAACTTCGGAACCGTATTAATCCCCGAAGGGTTAATAGAATTCATTCCGGCTATGAAAAAACTGATAGCCGAACTAAACGACTTCCTCGCCCACAACGCAGAAGAGTTCGCCAAAGTTGACAAAGCCGACCAAATCAGTTACATCGCCAAAAACCTTTCTGCCGAAAACGCAGCCGTATACACCAGCCTGCCCGAAGGCGTGGCTCGCCAATTAAGCCTCGACCGCGACCCGCACGGAAACGTACAAGTTTCTCTTATCGAAACTGAAAAATTATTAGGCGAAATGGTAGGCCGCCGTTTGGCAGAAATGAAAAAAGCAGGAAAATACAACGGAAAATTCTCAACCCAATTCCACTTCTTCGGCTATGAAGGACGTTGCGCTGCTCCTTCAAACTTCGATGCAGACTACTGCTATTCATTAGGATATACAGCTGCGATGTTGATAGGCGAAGGAAAAACTGGATACATGTCGTCCGTTCGCAATACCACAAAACCCGCAGAAGAATGGATTGCCGGCGGAGTACCCGTTACCATGATGATGAACATGGAACG
>JAFUKV010000241.1 GCA_017467745.1 Bacteroidaceae bacterium
AACCGTGTTGGTAGATTGCGGGTCTATATGTAAATGCCTTGAACATGCTACCGGACTGAAACCCGACATCACATTAGGGAAACCCGACCCCAACATGCTAATAGGTATTTTGCAACAAAAAAATTTGCATCCCGAAGAAATCGCGATGGTTGGCGACCGCATCTACACAGACATAGCTATGGCTCAAAACGCCGGAGCCGTAGGTGTGCTGGTGCTATCCGGCGAAACAACAATGAATATAGCGAAAGAGGCAATCAACCCTCCCGACATTATAGTTCAGAATATTGAAGAATTAGGTAATTTGATTGAAAAAGCTCAACAAAAAATAGTAAAGAGAGTGATTGTTGAACAAAATAGAGCAATATTGTAATAAAAATGAAATACTTTTTCCATTTTTTATCTCTATATTCGCAGCAAAATACAAATAAAACAGCATCCATTTATGGAATCTTTCGCATTTATTCAATGGTGTTTAGACCATCTTAACTATTGGACAATCACGCTCTTGATGACTATTGAAAGTTCTTTCATCCCCTTTCCGTCAGAGATTGTAGTACCTCCGGCAGCATATAAAGCCGCCTCCGGAGAATTAAATATTTTTCTTGTCATACTCTTTGCCACAATAGGAGCCAACATCGGAGCTTTGATAAATTACGGCATCGCCTATTTTGTAGGACGTCCTATTGTCTATAAATTCGCCAATAGCCGTATAGGACATATGTGCTTGATAGACGAAGCGGCCGTTATGAAAGCGGAAAAATATTTCGACGCACACGGAAAAATATCGACTTTCATCGGACGATTGGTTCCGGCTGTTCGTCAATTAATCTCCATTCCTGCCGGATTAGCCCGCATGAAACTCGCCACATTCCTGTTATATACAACTTTGGGGGCAGGTTTATGGAATACTATTTTGGCAATCATCGGGTATTCTCTGGCCTCTGTCGTGCCGCAAGACCAACTTATGGCGAAAGTAGCAGAATACAGCACCGAGCTATCTTATGTTTTCATTGTATTAGCAGTGTTCGTTGTAGGATTCTTAGTTTATAAAGGAACGAAAAAAGCAAGTAATTCCGATACAAATCCCCATTAATATAATTTATTGGCTTGCATCCAAGAGAAAATCGTTTGGTAAACAAAATCCCGAACATCCTTACGAGACAATATCAAATCGTGCAGCCCATCTTTAACCTGCACTTCGGAAACATTTGTCCCCAAACCTTTTCCGTACTTTTCAATATCGGCCACATCCAATACAGCATCAGCCTGTTGATGATTAGGCGTCCACTCCGATCCGTTTTCGCTCTTGTCGGAAAACATCACCAATACCGGACAAGGTATCTGCAAACCATCCTGTATTTCCGTTTGCGCCCGATGAATAGCCCGTATCCAACCAGATGTAACGTTGGGCGACTGCACAAACTTTTTAGAAGTATCGTACTCCCACTCCCCATGCCGATCTTTCAACAGACTCTCGGCATAAGCAGTAGACTTTGACTGACTTATCGGAATATTCTTAAATAAAAGGGCAATAGCCGAAACAGCCGGGACCAATACAGACTCTTGAAAAGAAGAAAGATTCATATCTAAAAACGGACTGTTCAGAATCAATCCCTGAACCGGCAGATTTTCTCTACGGTGTTGGCAATAAAGTGAGGTTATCAAACCTCCCGTAGAATGACCCATCAGCACAATCTCACTATTCCCCTCCGCCTTTATAATTTGCAGAGCCGTATCTATATCGGCAAAATACTCATCAACGGCATGTACTTCGAACGGCGTCTGCCCGTCTAAAATAGAACGCCCGTATTTCCGCAAATCGACCGCATAGAAATTAAATAACGAATCTTTGAAAACATGCGCCATTTGCGATTGAAAAAAATAATCATTATACCCATGCACGTACAAAACAGCACGCTTAACCGAATCGGACGGAGCGAAACGCACCAAAGTAGTAACTACTTTACCCGAATAATCATCGGGCATCTGTATAACCCGCCGTTCAAACCCTTCGCCTAAAATATCCGGGCTGTACTGCGCCGACATTCCGATAGAAACGCAACATAAAATTATCGATAAACAAACCGCTTTATACCAACTCGCCATAACAACTCCACATTAATTAATCAGCTAACGAATTCTTTATATTATGAAAAACCTTATTCAACATAATCCCCGCCGAAGCCAACTCTTCTTCTGTTAAAACAGACAAAGCTTCTTCCATTGTGCTTACAACAAGTGACTGAGTAATCTCTTCGAGTCCGCTGCCTTTTTCCGTTAAACGGATTATATTTATGCGGCGGTCTTTCAGATCGGCCGAACGAATAACCAACCCCTGTTTTTCCAGATTATCAATCAATCTTGTCATACTGGGCTTATCTTTAAATGTGGTGTTACACAACTCCTGTTGCGTTACCCCGTCTTTCGACCACAAATAATACAACACCGTCCATTGTTCAGGAGTAATATCTATATTCATCTTGCGGAAATTACGATACAACTTGCGATTTATAGCCGTAGAAATTTTTCCGCTCAACAACGCAAATAAAGCTTGCGTATCAAAAGTAAAAACACTCATAAAAATAAAAAAATAATTGTCAAATCAATAATTGCATTTGCAATAGTACAAATTTAAAACAATATAATTTATCAACCAATAATAGCGCATAAAAAAAATGTTTATATATACAAAAACGTCTCACAACACAACAAAAAGAAAAATCAATAAAAAAGTTAGCGAACAATTGCCAATTCGATAATAATGTGTAATTTTGCGCTTCGAAAGATTTTTAATAACCAAAGTTAAACTAAACGAGTATGAATCACTACGAAACCGTTTTCATTTTAACTCCCGTTTTGTCTGACGCACAGATGAAGGAAGCGGTAGAAAAATTCAAAACCCTTTTGCAAGCAGAAGGCGCGGAGATTATAAATGAAGAAAATTGGGGTTTACGTAAATTAGCCTACCCCATTGAAAAAAAATCAACAGGCTTTTACAATATGCTTGAATTTAAAGCAGATCCGAGTGTAATTGCAAAATTGGAAATAAACTTCCGCCGCGACGAACGCGTTATCCGCTTCTTAACTTTCAGAATGGATAAATACGCTATCGAATACGCTGCAAAAAGAAGAAGTATGAAATCTAAAGAAGTAAAGGAGAACTAAGCAATGGCACAACAAAATCAATCAGAAATCAGATATTTAACACCTCCCTCAGTGGATGTTAAAAAGAAAAAATATTGTCGTTTCAAGAAAAACGGTATCAAATATATCGACTACAAAGATCCTGAATTCTTGAAAAAATTCTTGAACGAACAAGGAAAAATTCTTCCCCGCCGCATCACGGGGACCTCGTTGAAATTCCAACGCAGAGTAGCTCAGGCTGTAAAAAGAGCCCGCCATTTGGCTTTGCTCCCCTATGTAACAGATATGATGAAATAATTTAACGAAGGAGGAAAATAAGCATGCAAGTAATATTAAAAGAAGACGTTCTAAATCTTGGTTATAAAGACGATGTAGTAAACGTAAAAAGCGGATATGGCCGCAACTACCTCATCCCCCAAGGTAAAGCAGTTATCGCTACTCCTTCGGCATTGAAAATGCTGGCCGAAAACATGAAACAACGCGCCCACAAACTTGAAAAAATCAAAGCTGACGCAGTTGAATTGGCCGCTAAATTAGAAGGCGTTTCATTAACTATCGGAGCAAAAGCCAGCACAACCGGTAAAATTTTCGGTTCTGTAAACAACATACAGATTGCCGAATCTTTGGCTAATGCAGGTTTTGAAATCGATCGCAAAATTATCTACATCAAAGAAGCTATTAAAGAAGTCGGTTCTTACAAAGCTGTTTTGAAACTTCATAAAGAAGTAAGCGTAGAAATTCCGTTTGAAGTTGTAGCAGAATAATTTCAAAATTTCTATCTTCTACAATCGGCTTTGCAAGTTATTTTATAACTTTAAAACAAAAAAGTTATGTTAAGCAAGAAAATCGAAGAAGCGTTAAACGCTCAAATCAATGCAGAATTTTGGTCTGCATATCTTTATCTTTCAATGTCGGCAAACTTTGCATCGGTAGGCTATAACGGATTCGCCAACTGGTTTGAAGTTCAGTTTAAAGAAGAACAAGACCATGCTATGATTTTTATCAAGTATGTTCAATCACGCGGAGGAAAAGTAACATTGTCGCCTATCACCGAAGTAAAAAACGCATGGGACACTCCTTTACATGCTTTCAATGACACATTGGAGCATGAAAAGAAAGTTACCGCTATGATCAACAATTTATATGCGTTGGCTACCGAAGAAAAAGATTACGCAACCCAAAGCATGTTGAAATGGTTCATCGATGAGCAGGTTGAAGAAGAAGAAAACGCTCAAGAAATTATCGACAATCTGAATATGATTAAAGATAACGGATTCGGTCTTTATACTCTTAATAAAGAATTGGGAGCTCGTACTTATACGCAGGCTTCTCCCCTCTCTGCCGAATAAGCGTAAATTCAGATAATCACAAAACCTGTACGAACATTTTCGTACAGGTTTTTTTTATTTTCACAAGTACAACTATCACTCTCCCCTATAAAATCACAGAAAAAAGAATTCTTTTTTCAAACCGTATCACATATAAAATATTTTTAATATATTAGCATCATTGTTTACAAATTACATGCGCCCTTATGGAAGATACCGGTGTCGATTTAGTAAATAATTGGTTATATTATAGCTTTTACATCATCTATATTATAACCATTCTAAGTACGGTGGTAGTAGTAATTTCCGAAAATCGGAATCCGGTAAAAACCATCGCATGGGTCGTTGTTTTATTATTCCTACCTATAATAGGGATTGTCTTTTATTTCTTTTTCGGACAAGATTTCACAAAATACCGCATGATATCCCGTAAAAGTTTGAAAAAGCTAATACAACAATCAGAATATACCGACCTCACAAACAACAAGCAAGAAATCCCTCCGAGAGCTTTGCAACTAATCAACCTTAACTACACGACAAACAGTTCGCCGTTTTATGCCAACAACGCCATTACAATATTCACCAACGGAAAAGAAAAATTCGACCGATTAAAACTCGAATTATCTGCCGCAAAAAAATACATACACATACAATATTACATTTTCGAGAACGACAAACTCGGAAATGAAATATGCGATATATTGATAGACAAGGCAAACAAAGGCGTAGAAGTACGACTTATTTACGACGATGTAGGTTGCTGGCGGGTAGATAAAGCCTTTTTTGAACGCCTCACCCGAGCAGGTATTATCGTCCGTCCATTTATGGAAGTAACCTTTCCCAGATTAGCCAATAAAATAAACTACCGCAATCACCGTAAAATTGTGGTAATAGACGGAACAACCGGTTTCACGGGAGGCATGAACATAGCCGACCGCTATATAGAAGGGCTGCCTTGGGGTAAATGGCGAGATACGCACATTATGATAAAAGGTCCCGGAGTACACGGGCTACAATCGTCATTCTCGGTAGATTGGTATTTCACGGAAAAACAGCTCCTATCCCAAGACAAATACTACCCTACTGTAGATCCGTGCGGAGAAGTGGGACTGCAAATCGTAACGGCTGGTCCCATAGGTACATGGAAAGAAATTGCGTTAGGGATATTCAGGGCTATTGCCAATGCGCAAAAATACGTCTATATACAAACACCCTATTTTTTACCGACAGAAAGCCTGACAACAGCTTTACAAATGGCAGCTCTGTCAAAAGTAGATGTCCGCATCATGCTACCGGCACAATCCGATTCGACTGTACTTTACAGAGGTACTTGCTCTTACATCACACCTATGCTCAAAGCCGGAGTAAAGATTTATTTTTATGAACCGGGATTTCTTCATGCCAAAACGGTAGTAATAGACGACTATTTTTCAACAATAGGTTCTACAAATTTAGATTTCAGAAGTTTTGAACACAACTTTGAAGTCAACTCTTTTATGTATAATGAGAATTTAGCGATTGAAATAAAAAATATTTTTCTCTCCGATCAAAAGCAATGTCGAAGAGTTACAATGCGGACATGGAAGCGTCGGCCATGGCAGCATAAAGTGGCAGAATCCGTTATACGGTTATTAAGTCCTTTATTATAAACTACCATTCGGATCTCTCATTCTTCGGGCGAAAATCGTTACCCATATTAATTAAATACAAATGAGCGGTAGCCCGAGTCATAGCCGTATAGAGCCATCTATAAAAATCCTTACCGACAGCGTCCGGATTAAGTGTTCCCATATCGACAAACACATTTTTCCACTGTCCGCCTTGCGCTTTATGGCAAGTAACCGCATAACCGTATTTTACTTGAAGAGCATTAAAATAAGGATTCTTCTTTATGGCCCTCATTTTTTGCTGTTTGGTATGTAACTCCCCGTAATCGTCATAAACAGAAAGGAACAACCGTTGATTTTGTTCTGCACTGAGCGCCGGAGTATCGGTAGCCAATGTATCCAATAACACTTTTACATCTATTTCTACCTCATAATCAGGAAAGAAAAGCGAGACATCCGCAAATCGAAAACCATACATTTCCATTATCTTTGATACTCGAACAACACGAGCTATATCGCCGTTAGCGATAAAATCAATCTCTTTATATTGCTCGCTCCAAAAATAATTATTCTTTGCCACCAACAACAAATCTCCGACAGACAACTCCTCCTCTCTATACAAAATACGGTTACGAATGCCTTGATTAAACAAATTCGCCCGCTTATTAGACCGGGTAATCACCACCGTATCTTCCATGCCATCCCGATCGTATGCCGAAGCCAGCACTTCAATCATATCAACCCCGCTGACATTTTCAATATCCGGATACTCTCTCGTCTTGATCTGCGGCAATGGCAACGGCTGCACATCCATATCCTTTCGCAATCGGGTTGCGTTATCAAGAATACCGGAATCCGCTTTTTGTCTGGCTACCTGCCTCAATTCGAAAGAGGTTACAGATAAAGAATATGTTGCCAATTCATCCACAGACATCGCCCGACTATCCGCTTGCCCTACCGGCGGCAATTGAGCGGTATCTCCGCAAAGAATCAGCCGGCAATGCTCGCCCGAATAAACATATTCTATCAAATCACTCAACAGATTTCCAGAACCGACCCTTGACATATCTCCAGATAACGTAGAAATCATCGAAGCTTCATCTACAATAAACAATGTATTTTTATGCAAATTCGGAGCAATTTGAAACCCTTCATAATCGGCAGAAAACATTTTTTGCCGATATATCACTTTATGTATCGTAAATGCCGCATGCTTGGCATACATGCCGAATACTTTGGCCGCCCGTCCGGTAGGAGCCAATAAAATTGTTTTATAACCTAACTCCTCCAATGTCTTGACTAAACAACCTATTACCGAAGTTTTTCCAGTACCGGCATAACCTTTCAACAAAAACAGCGAATCCTCTCCACCTTCCAAAACAAAAACGGATAATTCGTCAATCAAACGGTTCTGTTCTACCGTAGGTTCGTAATTCAGAAACATCTTTATTCTATCAGACAACAAACGAGTAACCATACATCTATAAAGTTTATTGTTATTTACCTGCGGCGGCGGTATTCTTTTTCGTATATTTGCCGTAATAAATTACGGAGACGAAATATATAAATTTTCCGGCATATTACTATTATGAGAGGCCTATTTAATTTCTTATTGTTAATAGCAATCGGCACACTTACATACCTATGCGTAATCAGCATTGTCGATCCCATACATTTCAACAAAAAGAGAGACGCTCGCGAGGCATTGGTCATCAAGCAATTAATAAAAATACGCAAAGCGGAGATAGCTTTCAGAAATCGATTCGGCCATTATACGGCAAACGCCGACTCACTCATTCTCTTTATAAAATACGGTAAATTGCCCGTAATCGAAAAACAGGGCTTTTTAAATGAAGACCAATTAAGAAACGGACTAACGGAAAAAGAGGCGATGAAAATCATAAATAGCGGAAATACCGCGAAAATAAAGAAATATAACTTAGAAAATTTCAGACGCGACACAACATACATAAATATTACCGACAGCCTTTTCGACAAAAAATTCGTTCCAGACTCCCTATTGATCGTACCGGGAACAAACAAAACGTTCGAACTGGAAACCGGAGAAATCATTACGGCCTCCGGGTATCCTGTACAACTGTTTGAAGCACGAACGCCTTACGAAGTTTACTTAAACGGATTAGATAAACAAAGTATCATAAACTTACGCGACATAGCCGAAAAATTAGGAAAATATCCGGGACTCAAAGTCGGATCTGTATTAGAGATAAACAATAATGCCGGAAACTGGGAATAAACGCACATGAATATTTCACAACATCATACTATCAATTTAGACAGAACAGAAAAATACATCTTGTATTTACGGCTGTCACCCGAAGGTTTTCAATTTTCTTTGCACGATCCGCTTACCGACGGTTCTTTCTATTTCCAACAAGAAACATTCTCCGGAACGGAAACCTATCTCAAACAACTGGAAACAAGCATTTACGAAAACGATTTTTTGCTGAAAGAGTATAGAAAGATATACGTTATATTTTCTTCTGACCGATTCACGCTCATACCGGCATTCTTCGCCGAAAAAGAAGAAGCGGACATATATTACGACTTTTGTTTTGAAAAGAAACATGAAACAATACAATCGAACAAACTGGTACGTAACAACTGTTACAACTTGTTCGGTACTGATCCGGACATCTCGGCATTTCTTCAACGAACATTTCATACGCCAATATTCATACACCATATCAGTCCTCTCTGCGAATACTTTCATAACAAAAGTCGATTGGGAAATTTTTCAAAAATGTACATACAAATACAGCCCCGATTCATCGATATTCTTTCTTTTAACCCACAAGGACTGAATTTTGTACAAACATACAAATATCGCCATACGAACGATGTGGTCTATTATATTCTGAACGCATGGAAACAACTAAACCTCGACCAGCAAAAAGATGAAC
>JAFUKV010000242.1 GCA_017467745.1 Bacteroidaceae bacterium
GCTGTCGGGGTATGTTGTCGGCACATAACCGGCGAATCATAACCGATAATCTGCGGGAAATCGGAGAAGAGTTGCACCATGCTATCGACCGGCATAGTGCGACTATCATCGCTTCGCATATTGAGTTACTGCTCAATTACTGTGTACGCTTTTGCAATCAATAATAAAAACAGATAGAACAATGAAAAAGAGATTAATTATCGCATCAAGTTTGGTAACTGTCGCTTTATCAGGTACATTGAAAGCGCAAGCATTCAACAAAGTAGATTCAAAAAAAATCCGTAGCCATAACTCCAACGCTTGGGGGTTGGTCTATGCCGACGCACTTACGGAAAATGTAACGGGCAAGGTAAACATTCACCCCATAACCTACGAATTGAATGGGCTGAAAATCGCAGCTAACATTTATACGCCTGCGGGTTACGACCCAATGAAAAGCTATCCTGCCCTTGTGGTAGCGCATCCTAACGGTGGCGTAAAGGAACAAGTAGCAGGTCTTTATAGCCAACGTATGGCTGATGCAGGATATATTTGCTTGGTATTCGACGCAGCCTATCAAGGAGCTAGTGAGGGCGAACCGCGCAATACCGACAAACCGGCCAACCGCATTGAGGATATTCGCCGTGCCGCCGATATTCTGCTACAATATCCGGGAGTTGATTCACAGCGGGTTGGTATTCTCGGTATCTGTGGCGGTGGAGGTTACTCGCTGAAAGCCGCACAGACCGACAAGCGGTTTAAGGCGGTCGCCACACTCAGCATGTTTAATACAGGATTGGTGCGCCGCAACGGATTTCTCGATTCGCAAATCAATAGCGTACAGGAGCGTCTGGCAGATGCCTGCGCAGCCCGTCAACGTGAAACCGAAGGGGGCGAAACGGAATACGTGGGTGATATGAGCAGTGTTACACCCGAGCAGGCGGCAGCATTTCCGTTCGATCTTTACCGTGATGGATATACATATTATCAACAGACACATACGCATCCAAACTCGACAGGGCGTTATCCCAAGAGCAACCTGATTGATTTGATGGCTTTCGATATTTCTGCGGATATGTATCTTATCAATCAACCGTTGTTGATGATTGCCGGAAACATTGCCGACACGTTTTATATGACGGAACAGTGTTACAGCCATGCTACGGGTACACAGGATAAAGAGTTGTTTCTGATTCCCGGCGCAACGCATATCAAAACCTACTATGTGCCGGAGTATGTAGATATGGCTGTGAATAAATTGACGGAATTTTTCGGAACGAAATTATAACAAAAGTACAAAAATATGAAAAGAGCATATATAATAATTTGCCTTTGCTTTATAGGGGTAATAAACATGATGGCGCAAATCGAGTCGTCCGACCGCGAACTGACCGTGCGTCAACAACACATCGTAGAAATCGCTTCTTGTACTGGTAGAGGCGATTTGGAGAATCTGAAACCAGCTCTTATTGCAGGATTAGACAATGGGCTGACCGTGAATGAAATCCGAGAGATCTTGATACACGCTTATGCTTATTGCGGTTTTCCGCGTAGTTTACGTGCCTTACAGACCTTTATTACCGTTTTGGACGAACGAAAGGAGCAGGGCATTGAAGATATTGTGGGTAAGGATGCCTCTCCTATAAACGATAGTCGCAGCCGTTACGAACGAGGACGCGACATACTGGCTGAAATATCAGGTGTACCTACCAATGCTCCCAAAACTGCTTATGCTGAGTTTGCTCCTGTCATCGAACGCTTTCTGAAAGAGCATCTCTTTGCCGACCTTTTTGAACGAGACGTGCTGACATATGCCGAGCGGGAACTGGCTACCGTATCGGTTATTGCCGCGCTGGGCGAAAGTGTAGAGCCGATGTTGCGTTCGCATAGTCGCATTTGCCGAAAACTCGGGATGACCGAAATGCAACTAGACCAAGCGCTCATTATTGCACGAACTGATACTACGGATTGCTTAGTCAAAGATATTTTCTCAAAGGGGATAAAACTTCCCGACAGTCCGAATTTTACGGGCGAAGCATGGCTCGAAACTTTTGTCTCGAAAGCAGACTCGATGGATTGTACCGTAGGCAATGTAACCTTTGCGCCGGGTGTCCGCAACAGTTGGCACTCGCATCCGGGGGGACAGATTCTGCTATGCACCTCTGGCGAGGGGCGCTATCAGGAGAAAGGGAAATCTGTACAAGTGTTGCGTCCCGGAGATGTGGTTAAAATTGCCCCGAATGTAGAACACTGGCATGGAGCTGCTCCCGACAGCGAATTCACTCACATTGCCATCGGTACGCAACAGTCCAAAGGCGGAGCCGTATGGCTCGCTCCGGTAACAGACAAAGAATATGATAATAAATAATACAAAACAGATTGAATATGAAAAGATTATTTTTTATTCCGCTCTTGCTTTTTTCGCTGACAAGTATGGCTGCTTGCTCTCCCGATGATGATCCGGTGGAAAAAACTCCGATAACAGAAGAACCAGAAACTCCTTCTGTGCCGGAGAACTCGGATAAACCCGATACTCCGACCGAAAACCGTAAAATGCTTGTGGTGTATTTTTCGACTGAGGGACATACCAAAGCCGTAGCCGAACGAATCGTAGAGCTTACCGGTGCAGACATCCATCGTATCGAGGTTACCGACCCGTATACCGCAAATCCTTACGATGACAGCGAGCGTATCCAACGTGAAGCCTACAACGATTTACGTCCCGGAGTGGCGAATTTGCTCGATAAAGAGGTAATTGAAAAATACAACACGATTTTTGTCGGTTCGCCCATTTGGTGGCATCAGCCGGCCATGGCGGTTTGTTCGTTCCTCGAAGCATACGATTTGAGAGACAAGACTATCATTCCATTTTTCACCTATGGGGCTACATCTTATCTGAACGAGTCCATGCAAAAGATCTACAAGATAACACCCGATTCAAAACATATTCCGGAAACACTTCCGGAAGACCTTGATGCGGACGACATTACGACACCGGGACGTCCTGACGATGCAGGTATAGACATGCCTGGCAATGCTCGTGGCACAGAGGCGTGGTTACGTCGAATTGGATTTATCGAATAAAGGCATAAAACAAGTAAAACATGAAAAAAGGAATTATAACGGTAGGCGCGTTGGCAGTCATTGCCTTAACAATAACATTCTATTGCCGAGCTGTCGGAAATGAAGCCATATTGGAGAATGTAAATGTTGTGCCCCAACAACCCGAATCCACTGTTCAAAGTATCCGAAGAAAGGCTTTGGTCGTCTATTTCTCTGTTCCCGAAACGGATGGCGTGGATGCTTCATCGGGCGCAAGTCGTATTATCGCAAACGGTAAGGTAATGGGAAATACGCAATACATAGCATCCGTTATTAGTGAAGTTACAGGAAGCGACCTTTTCGAGATAAAGACTGTACATACCTATCCCGGATCGCATAAGGCGTTGATTGATACAGCAAAGATTGAGATTAACAATAAGGCTCGTCCGAAGCTGGCTACACACATTAAAAATCTCAATGATTACGATACGATTTTTGCCGGATTTCCCAATTGGTGGTATGATATGCCTATGCCGCTTTACTCGTTTTTCGATGAATACGATTTTAGCGGCAAGACCATTATTCCGTTCTGTACGCATGGCGGCAGCCGTTTCTCAGGAGCTATCAAGACAATCCGTAAATTAGAACCGAAAGCCTCCGTGTCGGATGGATACTCAATTCCCCGTGACCGTGTCAGCGAGGCAAAACCAGATGTGTTGAACTGGCTGAAAAGAATCGGTATGGTGGAATAAGATTTCGTAACGACTCAAACTTGTCCAATGAATAATAGTTGTCCGGCCGAAGATGAGGCCGGACAATTGCCAAATATACCTGTTTCCCAAATGCGTTTCTTTACTGTTGCGGACTTGTATTGTCTATTTTTTCGTTAGATGGTTGTGAGGAACGAGATGTTGGCTCAATCGTAGAAAAAAGATAAAATAAGAAAGCCTGTTCTAAGAACAAGAACAGGCTTTTTTATGAAATATGAAAAAAGAATACTTTTTATCTTGATACTTCATTTAGAGTTTTACCGGCTTTTTCTACTATGTCTTGCCACGGTTGTTTAGAATCGTTAGCGTTCATATTGCGGATTTCTTCTAACACTTTTTCTAATTCAGAAATATCTTTGCCTTCTGCTCTTAATGCGCGAGTTTTTTCGGCGGCTTCTATTCCGTCTATTAAACGTTCAAAACGGATAGAAGAACGGCAATAGGGATATACTAAGTAAGTGTCGCCAGAACTCCAATTGCCGAAACGAGAGTCGATAACTGGGTTTTCTTGCCAAGAGTTATAAGCCCAGCGTAGCATACCGTCAAAGTCCCAAGCTAATCCATACCAACCTAAGAGTTCAGCTTCGAACGGATGAGAGAATGTAAAAGTATTCGGAAAATAGGGGCCGCAGCATATATAAAAAGTCGTATTAAAGCCTTTTTCTCGGCGTGAGGTAATATCTTCTTGATCTGTTTTTTGTTGCATCGCAACACAAACATCGCGCATCATTGTATAACGTTTGTAAGAGTGATGATTGTCTGCCAAAGCAAATCCCATTTCGGGAGCACATTTTTCCAGAACTTTAACAGCTGCATCCATAGCTTCGGGAGCACGTTCGTCCATCGCTATGTTGGTAATGTCTAACCAGCCTTTTTCACTAAGGTGTTGTTTGAAGTCTTTGAGGAATGGCTCCCATATTTTTTCAAATATCGGTTTACCGGGTTCTGCTACTACGGTAATTTTTTTATTTTCTTTTTCATCAAAATAGTCGAGTTCGCAGTTCCAAGGAACCATAGAATAACAGTTTATCATTCGGTTAATGCCGACAGAAAGCATCATTTTAACCCAACGATCAAATACCTTATAGTCATAGCTCCACGTTCCATCAGCTTTAAGCGTCCATTTGATCATATCTTCGTAAGCATCGTAACATTGGTGGTTCCACGGGTCTTTGTTCACATTCACGGTAATGACTTTTTGGCCTGCATTGGCAAGCATTTTCATTAGAGGTTTCATGGCTTCGAAGTGAGCGTCGCTCCACATTTCCAAACCTTGTGCACGAGCCACAGATGACGGGTGTTGCCATAAATCGAGGTGATACGCCCATTTGTCAGGAGTATTCAGAGTACGGTCGATAACTTCTATTTCTAATGGCAAACAAACTTTTCCGAATCCGTTGTGGCTGATTTCTACTTCCGAAGTATAAATGCCGGCTTTTGCGTTTTGCGGGACATTTATGGTTATCCATACCGGGCGGGTCGTTTGTGCGGCCATATCGAAACGTGAAAGCGTATCAAGCATATCGGGAACGATTATATGGGGAGCGCCTTTTTTGAAATTAGGAGTGTTTTGGTCGGCTATGGTATAGCGTACAAAACGAGCTTGCGCTATGGATGCGGGCATACTTGCTCCATCAGTTTTAAAATCTTTGATTTGGCATTCTACGCCATTTGCGCCTTTGGCAGTCCAGAGCAGAGCCTGTGCTGACGCTTTTTCGCCTTTCCATGCAGATATGTGGAGTTTTTCCGTACCAAGTGTTTGCGGCACTTCACTACGTGAATATCGTTGATTGATATTACCCCATGCGCCATTTAATTTTTTTGAGACTTTTTCCCAAGCAGCTTGCGCTTCTTCTGTGAGAGGAGTGGGGTCTTCCGGTTCTGTAAAAGTTTCTACGGGAGTGTACTCCTTGCAGCCGACAAGTGGAGCTGCGGCCAGAAGCAAAAGGAAAAATTTTCGAGTAAGTTTCATAATGTATGTTTTAAGTTATAGATTAAATGTTTGGTTCAGAAAATACACCATCATTAATGTAAAAGGGTATGTGTTTATCACCTGCAAAAATACATAAAATATTGTATTATTACAGAATAAATGATTTTTGTTTTCTTCAATTCTATATAAATTCTTTGTTTGCATCCTTTTTTCAAAAGAAAATTTAGAAATAAAAATATAAATAAGAAAACCAAATATTTATGTTATATCTTCGACAATTATTATTTCAAAAATGTCTAATAAATGTAACTTTTTTATTTTTGATTCGTCCTGTATATAGATATGGAAACCGAATATTTTAAAAATAAGATTTTGCCGTTGAAACAAAAACTTTTCAGGAAGGCACTTTATATAACCCAATCGCAAGCCGATGCCGAAGATATAGTGCAGGAGGTTATGATGCGAATGTGGGCTAACAGAAAGGAGTGTCCTAAAATCAATAATATAGAAAGTTTTTGTTCATCGTTGGTACGCAATCTGTCCATAGATAGGATAAAGCAAGTCGGTTTTCAGAATGAAGCTATCGATCAATTTCCCGATATTAAATCGTCAGGGGAAATTCCAATTGAAAATTTGATTCGGAC
>JAFUKV010000243.1 GCA_017467745.1 Bacteroidaceae bacterium
AGCAGTAGTGCGGTAGTTGTTATGTTTGCTTCCCTATTGATAGCTATCGTGATATTTGCTATGGACAAGGCTTTTGATGGAATCATGCGTTTTTTCTACGAAAGAATATTCGGTTAATAAGAGGAATTATTTATGACTGAGATTAAAAAAGAATGGTATGTATTGCGTGCCATTAGCGGAAAAGAAAGCAAGGTCAAAGAAACTCTTGATGCAGAAATCAAGAATAGTGATCTTGGTAAGTATGTATCTCAAGTTTTAATTCCTGCTGAAAAAGTTTATTCTGTACGTAATGGGAAAAAGATTACAAAAGAACGTAACCTTTATCCCGGTTATGTGTTTGTAGAAGCTCATTTAGTCGGAGAAGTTTTACATCGGTTGCGTAATACGACCAATGTAATAGGTTTTTTAGGTGGGGCTATGAAGCCTGATCCTTTAAGACCTTCTGAGGTAAGTAGGATGCTGGGTGCAGTTGATGAAATACAAGAAATGGGAGAAGAAATAAATATCCCGTATTTTGTAGGGGAAACTGTGAAAGTAACCTATGGACCTTTTAACGGATTCAGCGGAGTGATCGAAGAAATAAACAATGAGAGAAAAAAGCTGAAAGTGATGGTCAAGATATTCGGACGGAAAACACCGCTCGAATTAGGCTTTATGCAGGTAGAAAAAGAGTAAGCGATGGTGTTACGCATTGTGTAGCTCTTGATTGTATCATTTTTAATTAAAAGAAAAATGGCTAAAGAAATTGCTGGACAAATCAAATTACAAATTAAAGGAGGAGCAGCAAATCCCTCTCCCCCTGTAGGACCTGCTCTTGGTTCTAAAGGGATCAACATTATGGAGTTTTGCAAGCAATTTAATGCCAGAACCCAAGACAAAGCGGGAAAAGTGCTTCCGGTAATCATTACGTATTATGCAGATAAAACGTTTGATTTTATCGTTAAGACACCTCCTGTCGCAATTCAATTGCTTGAAATAAGCAAACAAAAAAGCGGGTCGGCAGAACCGAACCGTAAAAAAGTTGCAGAAATCACTTGGGATCAGGTAAAAGCAATTGCAGAAGACAAAATGGTTGATTTGAACTGTTTTACTTTAGACTCAGCTATGAAAATGGTTGCTGGTACAGCGAGAAGTATGGGTATAACCGTAAAAGGGGAATTCCCGGTAAATAATTAATAAACTTCAATTCAAATGGGTAAACTGACAAAAAATCAAAAGTTGGCTTTAGACAAGATTGAAGCTGGGAAAATCTATTCGCTCAAAGAAGCATCAGCCTTAGTAAAAGAAATTACCTTTACTAAATTCGATTCTTCAGTCGATATTGATGTTCGCTTAGGTGTAGATCCCCGTAAAGCAAACCAAATGGTAAGAGGCGTTGTATCATTGCCTCACGGTACAGGTAAGCAAGTACGGGTGCTCGTATTGTGTACTCCCGATGCAGAAGCTGATGCTAAAGCTGCCGGAGCCGATTATGTAGGATTAGACGAATATATCGAAAAAATCAAAGGCGGTTGGACAGATATTGATGTAATCATTACAATGCCCGCTATCATGGGTAAAATCGGAGCTTTGGGTCGTGTGCTCGGTCCGAGAGGATTGATGCCTAATCCTAAAAGCGGCACGGTTACAAACGATGTAGCGAAAGCTGTTAAAGAAGTTAAGCAGGGTAAAATAGACTTTAAAGTCGATAAAAACGGTATCGTGCATGCTTCAATCGGAAAAGTTTCATTTGCGGCCGACCAAATTTGCGACAATGCAAAAGAATTTGTGTCTACGTTGATTAAAATGAAACCAGCTGCGTCAAAAGGTACATACATTAAGAGTATTTTCCTTTCAAGTACAATGAGCCCGGGTCTTAAAATCGAGCCTAAATCAGTAGAAGAGATTTAAAAAAGTTGTGAATTATGAGAAAGGAAGATAAAAGTACTATTATAGAGCAGATTGCAGCAGTAGTAAAAGAATATAACCATTTCTATCTGACAGAAACTACTTCTTTAAATGCAGAAAAAACAAGCGAATTGAGAAAAGCATGTTTCAAAGCGGATATAAAATTATTGGTTGTAAAGAATACGCTGTTGCGTAAAGCTTTGGAAAGTCTTGATGTGGACTATTCTGAGTTGTTCTCCAGTTTAAAGGGATCGACTACCGTAATGTTCTCTAATACAGGCAATGCTCCTGCAAAATTGATTAAAGAATTCAACAAAAAAAGCGACTTGCCTCTGCTTAAAGCTGCTTATGTTGAAGAAAGCTTCTATATTGGAGCTGATCAATTAGACACATTGGCTGCGATTAAGAGTAAAAATGAACTTATTGCCGAAGTTATTGGCTTGTTACAATCTCCTGCTAAAAACGTTGTTTCAGCTCTTCAATCAGGCGGTTCAAAATTACATGGAGTATTGCAGACTCTATCAGAAAGATAAAATTTTATACAATTACAGATAAGTAAATAACAATTAAATCATACAAAAATGGCAGATTTAAAAGCTTTTGCAGAACAATTAGTTAACTTGACCGTAAAAGAAGTAAACGAACTTGCTCAAATTTTGAAAGACGAATACGGTATCGAACCCGCTGCTGCAGCAGTTGCTGTTGCCGCTCCCGCTGCTGCTGGTGCAGCTGCTGAAGAAAAAACTTCTTTCGACGTAGTTTTGAAAGCAGCAGGCGCTAATAAGTTGGCAGTTGTTAAGTTAGTAAAAGAATTAACCGGTCTTGGCTTGAAAGAAGCAAAAGATATGGTTGACGGTGCTCCCAGCAATATCAAAGAAGGCATTGCTAAAGCAGACGCTGAAGCTCTGAAAAAACAATTAGAAGAAGCAGGAGCTGAAGTTGAACTTAAATAATTTGCCTGATAATCAGGTAATTTGGTTAAGAGTCCTCCCTAAGGGGATTCTTAACCTTTTTGTGTATATGATTTGTTTTAAGTTCAACTAATCTATTGATAAATGTCTTCAAATATTGGTAAACAACGGGTAAATTTTGCTTCGATAAAAAGTCCGCTCGCCTATCCGGATTTTCTTGAAGTTCAATTGAAGTCATTTCAAGACTTTCTTCAGCTTGATACGCCCCCCGAAAAGAGAAAAAATGAGGGATTGTATAAAGTATTTGCTGAAAATTTTCCGATAGCAGATACAAGAAACAATTTTGTCCTTGAATTTTTAGATTATTATATTGATCCCCCGAGATATAGCATTGACGAATGTATTGAGAGAGGATTAACTTACAGTGTGCCGTTAAAGGCTAAATTAAAGTTGTACTGTACAGATCCCGATCACGAAGATTTTGATACCGTGATACAGGATGTGTATTTGGGTCCGATTCCTTACATGACGGAAAAAGGCACGTTTGTAATTAACGGAGCCGAACGCGTTGTCGTTTCTCAGCTTCATCGTTCTCCGGGTGTATTTTTTGGACAGAGTAAGCATGCTAACGGAACGAAATTGTATTCAGCCCGTATTATTCCGTTTAAGGGCTCTTGGATAGAATTCGCTACTGACATCAATAATGTAATGTACGCTTACATTGACCGGAAGAAAAAATTACCTGTAACCACTTTGTTGCGGGCAATAGGCTATGAAAGCGATAAAGATATACTTGAAATATTCGGTTTGGCCGAAGAATTGAAAGTAACGAAAACTAATCTGAAAAAAGCGATTGGACGCCGTTTGGCTGCCCGTGTATTGAAAACGTGGGTGGAAGACTTTGTTGACGAAGACACCGGAGAGGTTGTTTCTATCGAACGCAATGAGGTAATTATTGATCGTGAAACTGTTTTGGAGGAATCTCACATTGATGAAATTCTCGAATCGGGCGTTCAAAACATCCTTTTGCATAAAGAAGAACTGAACCTTTCTGATTATTCAATTATATACAATACTCTTCAAAAAGATTCAAGTAACTCTGAAAAGGAAGCGGTTTTATATATTTACCGCCAGTTGCGGAATGCCGAGCCTGCCGATGATGCAAGTGCGCGCGAAGTAATTACCAACTTATTCTTTTCAGAAAAGAGATACGATTTGGGAGAAGTGGGACGTTACAGAATCAATAAAAAATTGAATTTGTCTACCCCTCCCGATGTAAAAGTCTTGACAAAAGAAGACATCATTGAAATTATCAAATATCTGATTGAATTGATCAATTCTAATACGGATGTAGACGATATCGACCATTTGAGTAACCGTCGTGTACGTACCGTAGGAGAGCAATTGTACAATCAGTTTGGGGTAGGTTTAGCCCGTATGTCTCGTACTATTCGCGAACGAATGAATGTGCGTGACAATGAGGTGTTCACTCCTATTGATTTGATTAATGCCAAAACCATATCGTCGGTTATCAATACGTTCTTCGGAACAAATGCCCTTTCTCAGTTTATGGATCAGACCAATCCTTTGGCCGAGATGACACATAAACGCCGTATGTCGGCTTTGGGTCCCGGCGGTTTGTCGAGAGAAAGAGCCGGTTTCGAGGTTCGCGACGTACACTATACACATTACGGACGCCTTTGTCCTATCGAAACGCCCGAAGGTCCTAACATCGGGTTGATTTCATCTCTTTGTGTTTATGCTAAAATCAACAATTTAGGGTTTATTGAAACGCCATATCGTAAAGTATCGAATGGAAAAGTAGATTTAAGCGATGATGGAGTTATTTATATGACGGCCGAAGTTGAAGAAGGGCAGGTTATTGCGCAGGGTAATGCTCCGTTAAATGATGACGGAACGTTTATCCGTTCTAAGGTAAAAGCCCGCCAAGAAAGCGATTTCCCCGTTGTAGCACCCGAAGAAGTTAATTTGATGGATGTTTCGCCTACACAAATTGCTTCTATTGCGGCTTCGTTGATTCCGTTCCTTGAACATGACGACGCTAACCGTGCGTTGATGGGTTCTAACATGATGCGTCAAGCAGTTCCCTTATTAAGAACGGAAGCTCCTATTGTCGGAACAGGGTTGGAAGGACAATTGATTCGCGATTCCCGTACCCAAATCATGGCAGAAGGCGCAGGTGTTATAGAGTTTGTAGATGCTACATGTATTCGCATTCGCTACGATAGAACCGAAGATGAAGAATTTGTAAGTTTTACAGATTCAGTAAAAGAATATAATATCCCGAAATTCCGTAAAACGAACCAAAGTACGACAGTCGATTTACGTCCGATATGTCATAAAGGCCAACGAGTAGAAAAAGGCCAGATTCTGACGGAAGGATATTCTACCGAAAACGGCGAATTAGCGCTCGGAAAGAATCTGAAAGTAGCATTTATGCCTTGGAAAGGATATAACTATGAAGATGCTATTGTAATTAACGAACGAGTTGTTCGTGAAGATATATTGACATCGGTACACGTTGACGAATATTCTCTTGAAGTACGGGAAACCAAACGAGGTATGGAAGAATTGACTTCGGATATTCCTAATGTCAGTGAAGACGCTACCAAAGATTTGGACGAACGTGGTATCGTTCGCGTCGGAGCACGCATTCAGCCGGGAGATATTTTGATTGGTAAGATTACCCCCAAAGGAGAATCTGACCCCTCTCCGGAAGAAAAATTGTTACGTGCCATTTTCGGCGACAAAGCCGGTGATGTAAAAGACGCTTCGTTAAAAGCCAGTCCGTCGTTGGCGGGTGTGGTTATCGGAACGAATCTGTTCTCCCGAGCTATTAAGAAAAGAAAATCGAAGTTGAGCGATAAAGCCATTTTGCCGAAATTAGATGAAGAATATGAGGAAAAAATGGCAGAGTTGAAAAGTCAACTTATTGAAAAACTTGTAACGTTAACCAGTGGAAAAACGTCGCAAGGGGTAAAAGACTATACCGGAATGGAGGTCATTGCCAAAGGTTCTAAGTTTACTCAACGAGCATTAAGCGAACTGGATTATTCTTCTATACAAGTAAGTAAATGGACAACAGATGCTTATAAGAACGAAATGATCCATGCTACGATTATGAATTATCTGCGGAAATATAAAGAATTGGATGCTGAATTGCGTCGTAAAAAATTCGATATTTCCATTGGAGACGAATTGCCCTCCGGTATTGTGCAAATGGCGAAAGTATATATCGCTAAAAAACGGAAAATCAGTGTGGGCGATAAAATGGCGGGACGCCATGGTAACAAAGGTATCGTATCGCGTGTAGTCCGTCAGGAAGATATGCCTTTCTTAGACGATGGTACTCCGGTAGATATTGTATTGAATCCGTTGGGTGTGCCTTCGCGTATGAACCTCGGACAGATTTTTGAAACCGTATTGGGTTGGGCTGGTTTGAAATTAGGAGAAAAATTCGCTACTCCTATTTTCGATGGTGCAAGTTTGGACGATTTGAACGCTTGGACAGATAAAGCCGGAGTTCCCCGTTACGGAAAAGCTTATTTGTACGATGGCGGAACCGGTGACCGTTTTGACCAGCCGGCTACCGTAGGCGTTATTTATATGTTGAAATTAGGCCACATGGTTGAAGATAAGATGCATGCTCGTTCAATAGGCCCGTATTCGCTTATTACACAACAACCGTTAGGCGGTAAGGCTCAATTCGGCGGTCAGCGTTTCGGAGAAATGGAGGTTTGGGCGCTTGAAGCTTTTGGTGCTGCTTATGTATTGCAGGAAATACTTACCATTAAATCTGACGACGTGGTAGGACGTTCCAAAGCATACGAGGCAATCGTTAAAGGCGAACCTATGCCTACTCCCGGTATTCCCGAGTCTCTTAACGTGTTATTGCACGAGTTGAGAGGTCTTGGTCTTAGCATCAGTTTAGACTAACAATTAACAATAAAGAACCGACGGTTTCTCATGAAACCGTCCGGTTTCATTCAGATAACTCTTTATAAATTTAGAATATGGCTTTTAGAAAAGATAACAAGATAAAGAGTAACTTTTCGAAGATTTCTATTGGTTTAGCTTCTCCCGAAGAGATTCTTGAAAGTTCAAGCGGGGAAGTTTTGAAACCGGAAACCATCAACTATCGTACATATAAGCCTGAAAGAGACGGATTATTCTGTGAACGTATATTCGGTCCGGTAAAAGATTACGAATGTCATTGCGGAAAGTATAAACGTATCCGGTATAAAGGAATTGTTTGCGACCGTTGCGGCGTGGAAGTTACCGAAAAGAAAGTCCGCCGTGAGCGCATGGGGCATATACAGCTTGTAGTGCCGGTTGCGCATATTTGGTATTTCCGTTCATTACCTAACAAAATAGGTTATTTGTTAGGATTGCCGACTAAAAAATTAGACTCGATTGTATATTACGAGCGATACGTCGTGATACAGCCGGGTGTGAAGGCCGACGAGGGAGTAGAAGTGTATGATTTGCTTTCGGAAGAAGAGTATCTCGAAATGCTCGAAACTCTTCCAAAAGACAATCAATCGTTGGAAGATACCGATCCCAGTAAATTTATTGCCAAAATGGGAGCGGAGGCTATTTATGAGTTGTTGGCCCGCTTAGATTTGGATGCGCTTTCGTATGAGTTGCGTCATCGCGCTAATACAGATGGATCGCAACAACGTAAGAACGAGGCGTTGAAACGTTTGCAAGTAGTTGAGTCGTTCCGTGCGTCAAAAGATCGCAATCATCCGGAATGGATGATCCTGAAAGTTATACCTGTTATTCCGCCCGAATTACGTCCGTTGGTTCCGTTGGATGGCGGCCGTTTTGCAACTTCCGATTTGAACGATTTGTATCGTCGTGTCATTATCCGTAACAATCGCCTGAAACGATTGATGGAAATTAAAGCGCCCGAAGTAATCTTGCGTAACGAGAAACGTATGTTGCAAGAAGCGGTGGATTCGTTGTTAGATAACTCTCGCAAATCGAGTGCTGTAAAAACAGATGCAAACCGTCCGTTGAAATCCTTGTCCGATAGCTTGAAAGGTAAACAAGGACGTTTTCGTCAAAACTTGTTGGGTAAACGTGTCGATTATTCAGCACGTTCGGTAATCGTTGTAGTTCCGGAGTTGAAGATGCATGAATGCGGTTTGCCGAAATGAATGGCAGCTTAGCTTTATAAGACTTTCGTTATCCGCAAATTGATATAACGCTGTATTGTAAAAACGGTAAAAT
>JAFUKV010000027.1 GCA_017467745.1 Bacteroidaceae bacterium
AGGTACGGATGATGATGGCGACGGCATGACAGATGCAATGAGGTATCATCGTCAACCTTCTCGATGGGGAGTATAACAAGACTTTTTTATGTAAAATTTATGTATCACTTTAATTATTAAAAAACATGATGAAAAGAGTATTTCAATTTTTAAAATCGGAAAATTTTGTCTTTTTGGTATTAGCGTTAATTGCATTAACGGTTAGTTTTTATTCGAATGACGGCCTTTTGGTTGCGGCTGTTTTTGCCGGTACTTCGGGTGCTAAAATTGTAACGGGAGAGTCTTTGACTACCGATATTAGTCGTAAAGAGAGCCCTGATTTATTGGAAAATGAGGTGGATAACGTTATCACAAAATTGCGTCCGTTATCAACTCCTATCGATCAAATTTCCCGTATGACCAAAGCCCATAAATCACGGTCTATGATTGTCGATTATTATTCGGTAGATGTGAAGCCGAGCCGTACTACTGTAAAAACCGCCTATACGGAGCCGAGTAGCGATAAAGCGACGTCTGCCGCTCAGAAAGTGAGATTGACAACTGCTAATGATGAAATTTTTGAGGTATCAGAAACGTTGCTTTTACCGGGCTTGAAAGGCTATGATGCGGATGGTACGACGTTATCGAAGTCAGACTTGGTTCTGTATGTATCGTCAAAAGACGAAGATGGGGCGATTTATGTGTATGCTATTAATGGAAAGAAGATAGGCGATATTGAGAACTGCGTACCTTCGTTAGCGGCGGGACAGGCTATTATCCGTATGGGGCGTGCCGCCACCGAGCTGGATGTACAGACCGGGCAATTTGAAGTGTTACCGGTTAAAGAACAGAATTTCTGTCAAATTTTTAAAATGCAGGTTGAGGAATCTACTTTGCAGAAAATAGCGAAGAAGAATGTTGCATGGAAATTCTCTGACTCGGAAGAGGCTGCCATTTTCGATATGCGTCTGGGCATGGAAAAGACGTTTATGTTTGGTGTGAAACGTCAGATTTATGACGCGAAAAAGAAAGAACCTGTATATCTGACGGGCGGTATCTGGTGGCAAGCCGGAAAAGAGTATGAGTATGACGCATCTGTTGGGTTTACGCAAAATGATTTGGTCGATATTATGAAAGAAGCCTTTACCGGAAATGGCGGAACAAAGCGAAAAATGCTGGTAGGCGGTTCTGAATTGATAGCGGCGATTAATAAAATGGAGATAACCAAAGTTATTAATGCAAGCGAAACAACAGTTGAGTTCGGAATGGATTTTACGCAAATTGTGTCGAAGTTCGGAAAGTTGGGTGTGATATTTTCTGAGGTATTTGATGACTGCGGAATGTCCGGTTACGGATTTGTAGTTGATCCGGCTTTGGTTACCAAATGGTCTCATATTCCGTTCGGGAAAGAGCAGCTTGATTTGAAAAAAGCTGGTATCCGTAATGTAGACGCTACGGTTCTGACGGAGGCGAGTTGTTTAACGCTTCGTTATCCGGCGGCACACATGCGTATTGTGCCTCAAACGGCATAGTTCATATCTTATTTTGTTAAATCTTTTGTTTTTTAAGGCGGATTACTCTTAACCGCTTGTGTCTTCATTCGTTAGGGGTAATCCGTTTATATTAAAGATATATAGTTTATGAATGTGAAAATATATATGACCCGACATGGAAATTTAAGTATTCCTCTGCGTGTAGACGGAAAACAGATGCGGATACGGTTCGTGTCGAAAGATAATGTGGCAGGATATTATGCTACGGCAGATGAAGCGGTACAAACGGCGTTGGAGTCTATGCCTGCGTTTGGTAGTAAGTTTCGTTTACAATCTCCATCTTATCAGCCAATAGGAGAGGCGGATGTACCGTTAACTCCGGTAGAGGGTATTACAACTTGGCAGGCTGCCCGTGAGTATTTAAGCGATGCTCCCTATTTCGAACCGAAAAGAGGATTGAATACTCCTGAACAGATACGTTTCAGGGCTAAGGCTTTGGGAATTTCTTTTCCGGAAATAAAAGTGTGAATTCTAAATTAAATCGTACCAGTTATGCAATATTGTAATTTACATAATCGTTCTGACGGATTGTTTTTGGGGTATTTTTCGTTGCTTCCCGAAGTATTGGGCAAGTATCCCGAAGGAGTACCCGAAGGAAGTTATTTCGTGAACGGGGAGACGTTGTCTATCTGGGTATGGAATGAGTCAGACCGAGAGTTGGTCGATACCAGTCGTCCGATGCAAAGCCTGTTGTCGGGGGTTGTGGATGATCCGTTAACGTATCGTCCGAAAGTGATGAAAGGCCTTAAAGCGTATTATCTGTATATTACGCCGCCAGCCGAAAATATCTGTTTCGCCTATTTTGTGAATGGCGATGAACCGTTGTGTATAACGGCTGAGAAATCGGCAATTGTCAGTTTATTCTGGGATGGCGATTTCTGGCATGTTCATTCTGTTCCGATTAAATTAGAGGCTTCTCGGTTAGAATCGCATACGGAGTTTCGTTTTCAACTTACGGAGTTGGAAG
This sequence comes from Bacteroidaceae bacterium, assembly GCA_017467745.1. Lineage (GTDB taxonomy): Bacteria > Bacteroidota > Bacteroidia > Bacteroidales > CHK158-818 > Gallibacteroides. The sequence goes on from JAFUKV010000027.1 coordinate 2,500, forward strand.
ATACTCCTCCGGAGGTTGATCGGTTATCGGAGAATCCCGGAGAGAAATGGCTGCGGCAGATTCCTGAATCGGAAACAGGTCTGTTTTTGTGGATGATTAGCGCGAAGTTAGATAGCAACAACGATTTATTTGATGCAAATACGGGTTGGTCGGTTCCGGTTCGCTTAACAGGGGATAAAGGAAATACCGGACCTCATGGCGAGAACAGCTATTGTATGGTACTGAGTAATGACAGCCATACTGTTCCTTGTCGGCAAGATGGGTCGGGAGGCCGTTACGATGGAGCGCATACTACTTGTTATGTTTTTGAGGGAAGTGTCGATATTTCGTCGCAATATACATTCAATGTTATAGTACCGGACGGAATTGAATACACGCTGGGTAACCGTAATCGTACTGTGATAGTCTCCGATATGGAAGCCGATACCGGAATAATTACGTTTATTGGCGAATGTTTTGGAAAACCAGCTTTGCAAAAGGTGTTTTCATTAGCTAAAAGTAAACAGGGTTTTGAGGGAGAACCGGCGGTAACGTATCGCCTTTCGGTTTCGGATATTGTTGTAAGGCGAACTTCGGAAGGTCAGAGGGTTCCTTTGCAACTTACGGCCGAATCGTTGGTACAGACAGCAGGAGAACCTCCGGCTCCTTATCCGGCTTATTTTTTGGTAGAGGGCATTAAAAACGACTCTTCTCGTATTACGTTGTTATCTACTGTGTCTCCGGTTGCATCGGTATCTTTTCCGACTTTGGAAGGGTATGAATCTTATGAAATAACGTTGTATAAAAGTTATGCGGAGGAAACCGGCTTTCAAAATTGGCTGGATAAGGAAAATATTCCTGTTTTGCGTGATGGGGCGGACGGTATAGGGGTTGCCGGAGCCGTGTTGAGGCCTCGTGGCGAATGGAGCAGTACGAAAATATACGGTTGTTTCTCGGCGTACAGAGATGTGGTTATTTATGGAGAAGACCGTAAATACTATGTTGCGAAAGAGGGGATAGGTGCTATTCCTGCGGGGACGTTACCGACCGATACTGTTTATTGGGAAAGTTTCGATGACTATGAAAATATCGCTACGGGCTTGTTGCTGGCCGAAAATGCTTATATCGATGTATTGGGAACGAGTGGAATACGGGTAGGAAATTATCCTCATTGCTGGGTGATGACATCTGGGGCTATTACGCATAGAGTATCCGGGTTGTCTTTAACGGCCGAAGGCGTATTATCGGATCCGGACGGAACGCATTTGTCGGTTAGAGGGCAGACATTGTTGTCTGTTATGGATAGTAAGATTTCCACCTCTGTAACGGAGACGAAAGCTTATACCGATAATAAAGTTTCCGGTATTCAGATCGGCGGGCGGAATTTGTTGCGGAATTCAAAAGGCGTAAGCGATACTCCGATAGGTCAAGCGGTAGGTTATACGGCAGCTTATCGGGCATTGACACGCACGTTGAAATCGGGAGAAACGGTAGTGTTTTCGTATAGTGGGGTAACGTCTAATGGCATTGTGGGATTCATATTGTACAATGCTGGTGAATCTCCGTCTCCTGTGTTTAAATTCGATACTCCGGTAACGTTGACGAAGAGTTATGCGCATTTTCGGGTGGTAGTATCTTCTTCGGCGGCTTTTGCGGTCGATTATATGAAGTTGGAATCGGGCACGAAGGCAACCGACTGGACTCCTGCGCCGGAAGATGTGCAGTCGGAGCTTGACGGTAAAGTATCGTTGGCGGTATATAATACCGGGATAACGCAGTTGTCAAATCAAATCAGTTTGAAAGCGAGCCAGACGGATTTGAATGCTTTGGGCAACAGGGTTTCGGCGGCGGAAAGCGAGATATTGTTGATGCCTGATAGGATATCGTTGGCGGTAAATAATATTCAGATAGGCGGAGAAAACCTGCTTCCCAACATCTCCGCGCGTTGGAATCGAGGCAGGATAAACAGCCAGACAGGGGCGATAGAGGTTCCGTCAGGTTCGGCATGGAATTATATTCGTATCAATATATATTGTGCGGATTATTTCCCGGTTAAAGGCGGAGAAACGTTGGTGTTTACAGCTCCGACGGATTATTCATACGCATGCTTTCCCGCGCAGTACGATGCCAATAAAAATTTTATTAAAGTAGCACCAGATACGTACTACATGCGGAATTACAACGGAAGTATGGAACCTCGTTCATTTACGTTGAAACCTCAGACAAGATATGTCCGCTATCAATTGCAATGCTATTACGGATCGGATTCGGGCGATTTTTATCCGTCATGGTTCGACAGCCACAAGGCACAAGTGGAGATAGGTAACAAGCCGACATCCTATAAGCAACCTTATACAGATTTTCATTATACTGGAATAGACGTAGAGCAAGGGAAAATAATCTTAACGGCGGATAAGGTGGAAATAACCGGCTCTCTGATAGTAAAAGGCATTCAGAACGGTGGTATCAACGTAGGCGGTAACTGCATCATTACCAGTACCGGATTAATAACCGCCAAAGGCGCTACCATAGAGGGCAAAATAACGGCCACCTCCGGCAGCATAGGCGGTGTGAACATCAGCGACAAGTTTATCGGTATAGCGTCCGACAGCACAACGGCAGTCGGGTCGTACTTCGCAGCCAACTACTTCGGATTACGAAATAACGCCAATTACTTCCGCGTAGACATGTCCGGGCAATCCGGCAATAGCGCGTTGCAATGCACTATCGACAAAACGACCGACACGACCGCCGCCCTTCACATCCGCAATGCCACCGCAAGCACCGGCAGCATAGGAGCAATGGCCATCTACGCATTCGGACGTAACGAATTACTGGGCGGAGTGCAAGTAATATCCGGCAGCGCAACAATCAACGACGACAGCAAACCGAAAATAGAAGTAACCGGTACGGATTTGAAGGTAACGCTTCGAGTAAACAACACTGGCGCTTATATAACCGGCTATCTACGCATAACAACGTCCCCCTCCAGCGGAGGAGCGGCCACCGTCCAATTCATAAGAGATTAATAACCAAAAAATAAACAAAATGAAACTCAATCTAAAAGAACTCCCCGTCGAGATATCGCCCGACGGAACAACAGAAAACAAAGACATCCGCAAAGATTTCGGAAATTTCCTATGGAACTACTCCCAAGACATCGGCCTGTCGGACGTAGGACGAGACATTTACCACAGCGACGGCGAAATAGAAATACCCGAAACATATCGAGAACCCATTATCGACCTCGTGAACCGATCCACCTATTTCGCCCCCCTAAAACGAGCGATATTACAACAAATCAACAACCAATAACAAACAAGGAGGAAAACCAATATGATAGAAACACTAAAAACCACCATAACCATAGAAGCCCGCAAAGAAACGCCGGCAGCAGTATACCAACTGAACTATTCAGTAATAGACAACACCCTGACCACCATCAATTGCTCGGTCAATAAAAAAGTATCTGAAACCGTCGACACCCCCGAAGGCAACCAAACCCTCGACAGGCAAGTCTACGCCGGAAACCTCTATCTCAACAACGGCAACGTAACCTGCTCCATTCCGCAGGATAATGATGTGACAACTTTCGTTACCGAATTTATGGATATTGTAGAAGATATTCGAGAAACGTTACAGTCCGGATTATTAGAATAAATAAAAAGTGAGATTATGAAAATCGATATAGAAGAATTGACGAGGATGGTTAAAACCAATATGGAAGAGCTGTCTCCGGAGTGGGAAAGCGAGGTGTTACAGACCGACTCTGTTGGTATAGAGCGTTATATAGAAGCGAAGTTACCGGAAGCTATCCGGCAGGTTTTATTGTCTGCACCTTCCGGAATAATAGAAGCGGTTCCGTTCGATTCGACCCTTTTGCCACAAAAAAAACAGGATGGTAGCGGAATGGTACACCTTCCGGATGACTGGATGAGAATGATTTTGTTTAAAATGAAAGGATGGAACCGTGCTGTAACAGCATTTTTGACGGAAGAAGATCCGTTTTCCGCCTGTCAGCAGAATCTTTTTTTGCGGGGTGGAAGTTCAAAGCCTGTTTGTGTTGTAGGACACGCTTCTGATGGGCGATTGGCGTTATTTTACTATTCGTTGCCGGCTTATGTGCGTGTACACGAAATAGAACAAGCGTTGTATCTGCCTGTACCGAAGGCTGTGGACGGAACGTATGATTTTCCGCGCCGTCTAATGCCGGAAGTCTGCTATATGTGTGCCGCTTTGGTGTACGATATTTTAGGCCGTCCGGATATGGCGGCTATGATGAAAGAATGTGTAAATATGTAAATGTGTTTGTTATGAATAGGATAGCATATTATTATGGATTGGAGGCGGCTATGAAAGCGTTTCCCGAAGGCGGAACGGCCGGAGAGTGTTTTGTAAACGGAGAGACTTGCTCTATTTGGATGTGGGATCCGGTTTGCCGAGAGTGGACAGATACCAACCGCCCGTTGCAAAGCCCGTTGGCGGGAATGGTAACCGATGCGGCGACGTTTTGTCCGTCGGTACATCCGGGCATCCGGTGCGTGTATCTGTTTATTTCGGGAACGGCCGGAACGTTTGAATTCCCTTATTTCCGAAACGGGGATGTTCCGTTGACGGTTGTGCTCTCATGCCCCTCGCAAGTCTGGCTGTATTGGAATGGCGATAATTGGGAGGTGCAAGTGATACCTTCCGTAATAGAATAAAGAACGATATGGGGGAATAAAACGTCGATATAATGGGAAATACGGTTTGTCGACGGTTTATTCTCCGATATTAAAAAAAAGTGTTATGACGAAATTATTGATTACGATTGTTTTTCCCATGTGGGCGTTGTCTGCGAAAGAAGAGTTGAGTGAGTTTCTTTTTCCTTTGTGGCCGATGTACGTATTATTTGCGGCGTTGGTTGGGGTAGATTTACGTTTGGGTACGCAGGCCGCCCGTTTTCGGGGCGAGGTTATTCGCCGCAGTAGAGCGTGGCGTCGCACGATGTCGAAATATATCGACTATTGTTGCGTTGTTACCGTTTGCAAGATGTTCGACGATTTTATCGTTTCGTGGTATAGCGTTCCGTTAGTTTATATTTCGTTTTGTTTTGTGCTGGCGTGGGTGGAATTGGATTCTATATTTTCCAATTTCGGCGAGTTGCGAGGCATAGATGTGTTGAAAGTTGTTAAGCGGTTTATATATAAGAAAGTAGTGATAGATTTACCGGAAAAAGAGAATAGAGATGCAGATAAGTGAACATTTTACAATGAATGAGTTTTGTGCGAGCGATACGGCCAAACGGCTTCGTATTGTGAACTTGCCGGATAAAGAGGCTGCCGAGTCGTTGGTTTATTTGGTGCGGAATCTTCTTGAACCGTTGCGTTTGGCGTATGGAAAACCTCTGTATGTTAATAGCGGGTATCGTTGCCCGCCGTTGAATAAAGCTGTGGGCGGCGTGCCTTCTTCTCAACATTTGAAGGGCGAGGCTGCCGATATTTCGTGCGATGATCCTGCGGTATTGTTAAGTAGGTTACAAGAAACGGGGCTTATGTTTGACCAAGCCATTCTTTATCCTACGTTTTTACATTTGTCGCTTCGTCGGGATAATAACCGGCAGAAAATTATTATTAAAAAAAGATAAGTTATGAATAGAAAAAGAAATGATTATATCGGACATACACGAATGCCTATAAAAGAGATGGACGAAGAATCCCAGACATTTGTCTGGGATTTTCCCGAACAGAAAACAACTTATCGGGAGTTGACCGCAGGCCGTATGCCTTCGGAATATGGACGATTGGCGGGAGGCTCGCCTCCGCTTGGCGAAAGAAATCTGTTTATGGGAGATAAACCTCCTTATACGAGCGATATACGGCAAAGCCCGATGCCTTACCCGTATCGCCCGTTACCAAGTTATGAAATGCAATCAATCGGTGGTATGCCGGGTTTAGAATCTGTCGGTATGCAACCGCAAAATAAAAGTTCTGTTTCCGATTATTCCCGTAATCACAACGAACCGGCCTCTTTCTATCAGTATTGGCAGAAACCTGTATCTTTCGATACGGATTTGTCCGAAGATTTATTTTCTTCGATTATCGGGAGGCGGCGAAAAGGTTTGTCTGACTACTTCGGTACGGCAGATGCTTCCGTAACGCCTCAGGATACATTGGAGGATTATCCCGATTTCGGATATTATTACGATACGCGAAGCAATACATGGAAGCGAGAAACGCCGCCGTTCTATTTGACAAATAAAAAGTATCTCCCGGAGAATGTCCGGGAAAAGAAAGATTTATCGGCGTATGCCCGGATTTTTAAAAATTATCTGGATGATAATGGAGAAACCGATTTTGTTGAAGTGCCCGTACCTTATAAAACGGATGGCGAAGTTGATTTTACCGAAGCGCTTTTGCCCGACGATATGGCCGCTCGCGGCGCAGCCCGCAATTTGTGGCGGTTATATATGTATAAAAAAGCTCCCGAAGCCTACGGTGCCTTAGAGTATGCTAAATCGAAAGGCGATGCTACGGTGTGGGTCCCCTATCCGTATTTGATGAAACACGGGGCAGGGTCGTTAGGTCCGTATCCTTGGCAAAAAGAGATTTATTATAAGGTAATGCAGGGCGAAAATCTTGGTAAATTGTGGAGCGATTTAACTAATCTGAAAGCATGGGAATGGGATATGCCGTCGTTGTATCATCGTTGGACAAACTCGGAACAGCAAAAAGAAATTCCGTTTAAAGAAAAACCGCAAAAAAATATTACTTTTGACGAGACAACTAACCGGATAAACAAACGATGTTTGGAAAACGAAAATAATCTGGTTTTAATGGCTTCATTAGACTCCATAAAAGATGCGTGGTTTACTCAACCGAACGATTCTGCATGTTTAAAAACTTGCATTGATATAGCGAAAAAAATGGGTCAAAAAAATGCAGGTAATTCGGGTAAGATTATACCGTTTACTTATCAACAGAGAAAAAATGGAACACATTACTATTATGGCGATAAACGGGAAAATTATAAGAAAACGATTGCCGTAATAGATCGACATTTGGGTAAAGGACGGACGCTTGTAGGGTCTCTTGATTATAGAACTGTGAGTTCTAATAAAGATGGAACGGATCATTTTGTATTATTGGTAGGTAAAGGGTACGATAAGGAGAGAGAGCAGTTTTATTATTTATATGCTGATC
>JAFUKV010000244.1 GCA_017467745.1 Bacteroidaceae bacterium
GTATGCAGCAGTTGCAGGACAACGATATGAAATACCGCTATTTGCTGATGCAAGGACAGGCAGACGGGGAAACTTTTGATATGCTGGAAAACAAGTTCAAGTGGCAACGGGATAACGGCTTTATCCGAAGTCTGACCGATTCAGTGATGGATTTTGAATACCGCATCCAAAAGCAGGCGGAAGCACTGGACGTGCAAGGCTGTTGAACGAGCAAGCCGAACAGCTAAAGAAAGAAGCTGATAAGCTGGGTAAGCCATAAACGGGGAAAGCCGAGATGGATGAAGCACATTCACCGTTCCGGCTTTTCAGATTCACTTCTTTTTCTTCGTACAGTGTTCTTTCTCGAACTGGCGTAGCGTGGTGACGCTGAACCTTTCCTTGATGAACTCCCGGACATCGGAAGCCTTGTAATACACTTTTCCGCTGATAGTGAAGTATGGCAACGCACCGATAGCCCGGTAGCGTTGCAGGGTTTTGATGCTTACTTTGAACAGCAGGCACAAGTCTTGATTATCCAATAGGTTATCATCTTCGGGCAGTACCCTGTCTGCATTGCGCAGTACCCGTACATCTTTGCAAAGTTCTTCCTGTTTGACGTACAGCTTCTGCATCCATACGCTAAAATCGTCATTCTCTATATACATGATTGCTTCATTTTTCTGATTATACATTATTGTCTGTCAATCGATTGATGAAGCAAAGTTCTAAAAACGGATGCAAAGAAATTACAGGGGAACTAATGGAATCCCCTATAAATAAATCATAAGTCGCAAATAGGGCATTTTTTTCTTGCTCAAACCGTGTACGATACGATTTAAGACGGTGCAAACCCAAAAAAATAGCGGAACAATACGCTATAATCCTGTTCGTTGGTTCTGAATTTGACTATATGCATAGCCAATTCGTTAAGTGCTTCCATTAATTCAGATTTGGAAACATTGCGTTGTGAGCATTCCAGTAATAGTTGGAAAAATCTTTCGTCTAATAAATCTTTCATAATAACGATAAACGTCAGGAATTAAACATATTTATTAATATTGTTCTTCCTTATTTGGAAATTTACTTTGTTTTACATCTGATATATAATTGCTTACAACATCCGATATAACAGTATGCAAATCTGCATATAATCGTAAAAACTTAGGACGAAAACCCTTGTTTTTCCCTAACATATCATCTATGACTAACACCTGCTCATCACAATCTGCACCGCCACCTATCCCGATTGTAGGTATCGATATTTCAGAACTTACTTGTACTGCAAGCGTTGCAGGAATTTTTTCTAAAACAATTCCAAAACATCCTGCTTCTTCAAGCAAATGGGCATCTATTACCAGTTTACGGGCTTCTTCTTTTTCTTTAGCACGTATTCTATAGTCGCCAAATCTATTGATATATTGGGGAGTTAATCCTAAATGTCCCATAACAGGAATGCCAACCTTTATGATTGCTTTTACTGTTTCTATGATTTCTTCCCCACCTTCCAGCCTTAATGCGTCACATTGGCTTTCTTGTATTATCCGAACAGCATTTTTAACCCCATCAATAGGATTTAGTATAAGAACCAAATGGCATATCACAAATTACCAAAGCATGTTTAATGCCACGTACAACTGATTGGGCATAAAGTATCATTTGCTCTAATGTCATGGGGATTGTTGTTGCATATCCAGCCATTATATTAGAAGCAGAATCTCCTATGAGAATAGAATCTATACCAACTTCATCTAAAATCTTGGCTGTCGTGTAATCGTAGGCTGTTAACATACTTATTTTTTCCCCTTGTTTTTTCATTGATACAAGGGATTGAGCCGTTATCTTTTTATTAGAATCTGTATATGTAGACATTTGTGTACAAGAATATTGAATGAATTTATAGATAGTCTTCTCTATGTGGTGTGAATACATCAATAACTTCACCACTTGTTATCACTTCAAAGGAATGGGGTATGTTACCTGGTATTGCATAGCTGTCCCCCGAATGAAGCAACACATCAATGTTCTCATTCGGCATTTCCACTTTCAGACGGTATTCGCCTGATATGACATATCCGCATTGTTCTTGTGGATGCTGATGTGTGGTAGCAAAATTACCTTTCACATAGTTCATCTTTGTAACCATAGACATTTCACCTACCGCTAAAGAATCTAATGAAACGCCTTTGAATGTCTTCTTCAAGGCTTCTTCTTTTCGTACTACTACTTTTGTTTTCATTTTTTAATATATAAATGTGATATGTATGAATACTTACGGCTATGGTACATCCAATAATAAAAGGCATTGCATGCAACATCAATCCATATACAACATATATGGTATTTGCACAGAGTGCCATTATTCTTAAATGTATTATATTCAACAAGTTTAGAATCAATCCCAAATAACCTATAATATCTGTCATTGTGTTTGACATGAATATCTGTTCTAATTCATTTTAATACAAGTTCCATTTGTATGTTTCCTCTTTCGTATGCCGGATGATATTCTGTAAGTTCCTTGAATCCTAATTTTCTGTATGTGTGGATGGCTGGTTTAAGCAGTGTATTGCTTTCGAGAAACAGCATCTTCGCTCCCATAGCCTTTGCCTTGTCTATAACGGCTCTGCAAAGTAGCGTACCGATACCTTTTCCTTGTACATCAGTACTGACTGCAAGTTTTGCCAACTCGTAGTCATATACGGGACTATCCATTTTGCAAAGGGCACATACTCCGACCGGAGTGTTTTTGTAAATAGCCACAAAAATAAATCCACCCTTATCTATGATATATTCCTGCGGATGGTTGAGATATTCCAAGTCGCGCGGCTCTACTTTCCAATGCTGGGTAATCCAGTTTTCATTCAATGATTTAAATATATCCCTGTGGCATGGCTCATATGGTATGACCTTTATATCATCTTTTTCTCGTATTTTTCGTGCCTCTTTGACCCGTTGTAGGAGACTTTTTTCAGAAAGCAGTTCTTCCCATTCACCGATGGCACGCCACAAATCGTTACGAGTATTCTTAGATATGCTTTCAACTGCAGTCGCTACATCCCTACATGCTTCTGTCAGCACGGCTGCTGTTTTCATTCCTTTATTTGAAAGAGCTATAAAATTTCGCCTTTTATCTTCTTTGTCCTCTGCCCCTTTGACAAGCCCTTTCACAGCCATTTCCCTCACCATATTACTTACGGAAGGATGAGTATGCCCGATTTCCTTTGCAATGCCCGTAATCGTTTTTTTTTCTCCGTCAGACAAGACAAAAAGAATAGGAAACCATTTCGGTTTGATGTCAATACCATATAACTCATAAATCCGGCTTGCGTCAGCCGTCACTGTGTCTGTCAGCATACGTAATCTGCTGCCAATAGCCATTTTACCTGTTTTATCAAAAAAATCCATATTCACAATGTTATTAGAAACGTAATTGATTACACAAATATAGACTGCTTTTTTCATACATGCAAATTTTTCAACTTATAATCGTATAAAATAGTTTAGTTTGTCCTTTTGTCTATATATCCAAAACGAACTAAACCTATTTCTATTGACAGCAAAATAAATGTGCTGGCGAAAAGAAAAAGACTATTTTTCTTTTCGCCAATTTTGCTTTTGTGGTTGGTGGTCTTTTGTTACCTTTGCACATGAAGCCCACCACTAAGCAAATTTCTTCGTTTTTTTGTTACTATTTTGTTACCATCTATTAGTGATTGGTGGGTTTTATTATTGATAATCAGTTATATATGAAATAGGATATATAATTTTTGGCAAAATATAATCAACAGTTACCAGTTGTGGAAAAAGAGAAAAAATGAAATAATAAATATAAACTGTATCACAAGCAAATAAATGCGAACAAAATACTTAGTAATATCGCAAACATAATTAATGGCTACCGACTTTTTGAAAAATGGTTCCGATACTTAACTCTTTCTTTTACCGTATAAATTTATGGTTTTTCATTGTTTATACGATAACTTTTTGTTATCTTTACAAAATTAAAACATCATTATGAGAACCAAATGGCTTATTTTACTGTTAACGGTTTGTTTTTGTTCGTATGCACAACAAGAAAATAAATCTCAAATGGCGCTAACCTCCGCTTTCGGAGCGACAAACCATAAAGATTTTTGCTATCAGTTTGAGATTTCATACCATTATATGGGTCATCCTTTCTTGGGTATAGGAGGCGGTATCGGTTTTTGCGGCATACTCAGCGACCATTTGCCCGCCGGATATTCAGAAAACGGCATATGGACATCTTGGTGTTTAAATAAAGAATATAAATATATCAACCAATTATACTTACGCCCCTCTCTGATATTCCGGTCTCCCGCATTGACACAAATAAAGGGCAAGTACGGGCTGCATTTTCAGGCAGAACCGGGCATACAATTGCTGATACCTTACAGTAGCGTAAAAATAGACTATATAGATGACGAGGCTTACATAAATTCCGAGCGCATATCTTCAAACAAAGGTAATTGGTGCTTTTGGAATATAAAAAGCGGTATATTCATCAAAAATGATGATTTTTCTTTCGGATTAGGCTATATCATCTCCAATCTCGATGTATATTCCAATCGGAGAACAATGAAAATAGCAAACTCATCATTCTCCGAATTTTATCCTAAATCAAAATTAGTACACAACGCCTTTATTTATTTCGGCGTATCTTTTTAATATCGGTAACAAATCAGTTTTTTAAATTCAGTTTCTCTTTCAGATACCGCCCGGTATAAGAGTTCGGTTCTTCCGAAACCTCTTCGGGAGTACCCGTGCATACAACAAATCCTCCTTTATCGCCGCCTTCGGGTCCCATATCAATAATATGATCTGCGCATTTTATCACATCCATATTATGTTCTATAATTACAATCGTATGGCCTTTCTCTATCAATGCGTCAAATGCTTTTAACAATGTTTTTATATCATGAAAATGCAACCCGGTAGTAGGTTCATCAAAAATAAAAATAGTAGGTTCTTGTTTCTCATTACTTAAAAAGTATGCTAATTTTACCCGCTGATTTTCTCCACCCGACAATGTCGATGACGACTGCCCCAGTTTAATATAGCCCAAACCTACATCTTGCAACGGTTGAAGCCGCCTTACTATTTTCTTTTCAAGAGAACCTTTGGCTTCGGAGAAAAATTCGATTGCCTGATTTATGGTCATTTCTAAAATATCGTTGATATTCTTTCCTCGATATTCTATATCCAGCACTTCTTGTTTAAAGCGTTTACCGTGGCAACTTTCGCACGTCAGAGTTATGTCTGACATAAATTGCATGGCAACGGTGATAGTACCGTCTCCCTTACACTCTTCACAGCGTCCCCCTTCCATATTAAACGAAAAATACGACTGACCGAATCCCATCTGCTTAGCAGCCTGTTGGTCAGCATAAAGTTTCCGAATTTCATCAAAAGCTTTCAGATAAGTAGCTGCATTAGAACGAGAAGACTTTCCGATAGGGTTTTGATCGACAAATTCTATATGTTTAGCCAAAGCCATGTCTCCCGACAAATTTACATGCGTACCGGGCGTATCGCCGCTACCTTCATAATAACGAACTAACGAACGATAAAAGACATCCCTCACCAACGATGATTTTCCTGAACCGCTCACCCCCGTAACCACAGTCATCACATTCAGCGGGAACTTGACGTCAATACCCTTTAAATTATTCTGCGCGGCGCTTTTAACCTCTACAAAATTGTTCCATTTTCGGCGCACAGGCACTTCTATTTTATCTTCACCTGTCAGATACCGCACCGTATAGCTATCTGTCGCCTTTTTCAGCCTATTTACAGAGCCTTGATAAATAACCTCACCTCCTAAACGTCCGGCCTTCGGCCCAATATCTATAATATAGTCGGCCGCTCGCATAATTTCTTCGTCATGCTCTACCACCACAACAGTATTCCCTAAATCTCGCAATTGCCGTAAAACGTCAATTAGCAATGCCGTATCACGCGAATGCAGACCGATACTGGGCTAATCAAGGATATACAAAGAACCTACTAAACTGCTACCTAATGAGGTTACTAAATTTATGCGCTGGCTTTCTCCCCCCGACAACGAAGAAGAAAGACGGTCTAAGGTTAAATATCCTAACCCGACACTCAACATAAATTCTATCCGGCTATTTATTTCCACCAACAATCGCTTAGCGATAGCCGACTCTTGCTCATTCAACTGCAATGTAGAAAAAAACTCTTTTAAATCCGTTATCGGCATTTTAACCAAATCGGCTATGCTCTTTCCTCCTACCTTCACATACATAGCTCCGTGTTTTAGACGGCTGCCATGACAATCAGGACAAGTCGTTTTTCCCCGATAACGGGCTAACATAACTCTATATTGTATTTTATACTGATTTTCTTCAAGCATCTTGAAAAAATCACGTATACCGCCAAAATAATTATTTCCGCTCCATAACAACTCTTTCTGTTCGGGAGTTAACTGGTAATAAGGGCGATGTATCGGAAAATCGAATTTATCTGCTACTTCTATCAAACGTTTTTTCCATTCGCTCATTTTCTCTCCCCGCCAGCACATTACGGCATCTTCAAAAACCGATAACGCCTTGTTAGGAACAACTAAATCTTCATCAATGCCTATTACCTTACCAAAGCCCTCACAAGTAGGACAAGCCCCAGCCGGACTATTGAAATTAAACATTAAATCAGACGGTTCTTCAAACACCATTCCATCTGCCTCAAAGCGTTTTGAAAACAGACGCCTTTCAACCCCGCCATCTGTGTAGAACAACAATTCGCACGAATTATTCCCTTCAAAAAAAGCAGTTTCAACAGAATCAAACAAACGGCTAATCGTATCTTTGGCGGCAGATACGGACAAACGGTCTACTAAAACAGAGATTTCACTTACATCAGTATAATCGTTACCATTATCCAACCATTCTGTGATAGGAATCATCTTATCAAGATAAATCAACCGA
>JAFUKV010000245.1 GCA_017467745.1 Bacteroidaceae bacterium
CCGCCGCTCTCGTAACAAAAAGGTTAAAGGTGCAATCTTCCTCAGGAACCTTTACTTCATGACATTCACTCATAGGCAAAGCACCGTATAATTCTTCCGTATTTCCTCCCATATCAATGGTAAGAGCAGCTATTTCATCTGTAGGAAAAGGCTGACCCACTATTATGGTATTAAAATCGAAATTCGGAAGTTTATCGGAAGAAACGCTACTTTCCGGCACAACATTCTTTTTAGTTGTCAAACCTTCGTTTACAAACAAATATATACGCTTGGTTTCTTTTCCGGCAACTTTAAATGTCGCGCTTTTGTACACTTCAACCGCCGACGCAAGCGACAACAAACGGTTATGCTCTACAATACCGTCGGGCCGCACCACGATAATACGCAAAGTTTGTATTTTCTCCTCTTTGGAGGCAGCCCCCTCATATCTATCTACACCCCTCGTTACAGGCGCAGACACATCTGATAGAGAAACGTTTATATCGAGATTTACCGTAGATCTCGAAAATTCCTCGTCAGAAGACTGGCTACACCCTGTTATAAAAAGGGCTACCAACCACAATATGACGATATTCTTCTCTATTGCTTTCATTTTATATTACTCTCCAATGTCATTAACTCTGACAGTCCAGTCATTAATCTTGATGTAAGTTTCTATCCATTTCTGGTCTTCATCAAGGAAAAATACCAACGACCATTCGCTTTCTCTATCAAGAAACTCTTGTTCTCCCATCTGCGCATAAAGATCGCTTTTCAACAACAACAGATAATTGTTCAACGGAATATTTACGGTCTCTCCTCCGTCAGACTTACGGCGGATAAGCAGTTTAGGAGAATTTTGGGTCATCAACCGTGAAGTGGAAAACTCGGCATAAGCCACTACCACTTCTTGATTGTTATCCATCACACCAGTGGATGCCTGCCCTGTCGTCCAAGGAAGATAAGTTATCGTTCCGTTCGGAATCAGATCATTTTCTCTGTCAAACAACGTATTGTCGTCCGTAATTTGAAAAGTGTAATCTTTGTCGTCTACCGGTTGACCGTTCAACTGTTGAAGGACAATACGTATATTATTCGTATTCTTCATCATTTCAACAGTACCTTCACTATACAAATCGCCTGTTTTGAGCGTGAGAGCGCCCCAAAAGAAATCATGCAATTTTTCTTGTATAGGAACCGTCAAATCAGTATTCATCAATACATTCAACTTTTCAATATTCACGTTTTCAGCAGGAACAGGTTCTACAAAATCGAACGAGCGTTTATCACAGGCTATACCGCCATAAGCCACAAAACGATATGTACCTTCATTAAGATCGAGTTTCATCCGATAATTTTCATCTTGTAACTCAGAGCCTGTAACAACACGGGTATCGACATAATTACCCTTGTCGTCGTATATGAGAAGCGTTAAACAATCTACTTTTTTAGGAAAAGCATTGGCGTATTCCATATTATAATCATAAACGAAACGCAAAGATACACCGTGCGGACACGGATCCAGATCTTCATAAATACGCTCACACGAAGACAGAGTAACGGCCATCAATACGACGCTTAGCGTTGTATTGATAAACCTAAAAATCATATTTTGGGATTTGTTTCGCATTGTTAGAAATTAATATTGTTTTCACGAACTACCCATGGTAACGTTTCTACGGCAACGGTAATAAATACATCACCGTTTTCATCGGGAGTATTCGGATCTACCGGATCAGGATCATTGTCTGTAATACGAGGATGTCCTAATTTAGCGATACCTGTAACAGCCAATTTATATACATTATTACGCACTACGCCAAACTCCATTTGTCCCATTGTACCGGGAAGTTTATTATCGTTATGGCGATTCCAATAATAATAATAGAAATAGTACCCGACTCCGGCATTGGTCGATCCCGGCACAAGCCCGTCGGCATCATTGCTGGCTTGGTATAAAGTAAATCCCGCAGCGGTAGCGGCTTCCCGGAAATTGTCAAGAGCAGCGCTCTCTCCATCAGTTCCTTTTGCTTGTACCAATTCTTGATAAAATTGATGAGGATTTTTTCCGTCTTTAACGGGCGTGCTATATGCTTTATAAAGTTCGGCATTAGCCTTTTGTCCGCCTATTTCTTTTGCGGCTTCAATAGCAACACCGGCATTCCAACCTACATAAATAACATTCTGGAAAGTATAAAGAATAGGATAAACGCTACTTCCGATGGTATAGGTATACCCTTGCACATCGGTAGGTAACTGATACACTCCGTTAATAGCTTTATAAAGAGGTTCGTTCTTGCTTTCCAATCCGGGTGTTGAAAGCAACTTTCCTTTAAATACTACACCGGTAGAAATACCGTTACGTTGTTTGTTATTATCTTCCGGGATCGTATTTTCCGTAACATATCGCCAAATATGATAACCGCCTTTTGCATAAGCAGGATTATCTTCTTGATATCCGAGTACATCTGCAATCCAATAATTGTCCCATTGTAAACGGGTATTATCATTTATTTTTCCATTGTTATCGAATAACGGATAATTGAAATAATCTGCTAATTTAGACGCATCAAGCGTTCCGGCAGTTTTGAAACTCGCATCGGTATCGTCTATGTAATTATCATCGGTTTCGGCACCGCAAAGCAACTTGTTCAAACCTTTTCCATCATCAGATACACGGCGCAAATAATAGAAGTTTTTGCTCATATTAACCATTCCCATACGGAGTAGTTGTACTTGCAACAAACCGGCTTGATCTCCCAACCCGATATCATATGTATTAGCAGGAGTATTTGCAGGACTTCCGTCTTTAAAGTCGAAACGAGCCATAGAACGTTCTACTTTAACAGCTCCCCGTCCGTTGCTTGACGCATTGTTAATACCTCCATTATTACCACCGCTTAGTTCGAAAGCATTATTTTCCGAATCATGGTTTACTCTCCATGCTTCGAATGTAGAAGGTATCTCTCTCAACGCCATACTGGCATTAGACATCAAAAACGAGTTATCTGCCCATATAGTGACATTCTTATTGGTTGCCGCCGTATGGCTTTGCAATACGTTACACGTTTTATCGCTCCAATTATCGCCATAACCAAGCGCGTCAATTTCATTGATAAGTTCGTCTGTCGGATTACAGAATACATATACATGAACACCGTTTTTCGCATTATTCTTTATGTTTCCGTTTTGATCATAAAATTGACCTATATCCGTCCTGTCCATCTTAACTGCTGTTTTGATGGTAGTTTGACCTGCGGGAATAGACAAATTTTCAACTACGCCATACGCTCCGAAAGTATCGTCAGCATTAGCCAATACCAACAGAATTTTTTTTACATTATTTTCTTTGTCCAAACCTACTTCCGTACCATCAGTGGAAGTTCCGTCGGGATTAGTCTGGCTACGAGTTCCTCTCGCCGTCGGCAAAGCCACGTTAATACTCATATACGTAGCATCTTTCGGGTCTCCTGTGTTGACTTGTCCGGCATCTACCAGATTGTCATTTTCGCTGCACCCTACAACCATATACATGGCAAGGATACCTACGAGAAATTTACTCCAACTTTTCATTTCGACTATATTTTAGTATTATTAATTATCTGATATTTCGATTGTTTTTATCTTACTTATTTCAACTCTGCAATTTGACGCAAAGCGTTTGTCGCCTCCATAACACCTTTCTGTTCGGCCGCTTTAAAAAGCCGTTCAGCCGCTTCATAATCACCCGAAATTGCACAATATACACCACGTGCATAAACAGCCTGAGGCGTATCACCGGCTTTGGCAAGATAACGCTCTGCGTTTTTCATATCGCCTTTACTCATGGATGCGTTAGCTACATTCAGATTGGCAATTTCATCATCGGGAAACATACGTACAGAAATCTCAAACGTTTCTATATATTCATCACTTCCCGGCTCCATTTCCTGTGCCGCTAAATACATTTCTTGCAAACTTAACTTCTGAGGTTGCGTTTTCAATAAACGGCGTATTTCCGCTACATCAGTATAAGCACGTACCTCATAAGTTACGGCGTAATCTGAATGACGTAAAGCGGGGTAAACCTCTTTCAACAGAAAAGCGTAATCAGATGGATATGTGGATTTGATTTTCAAATCTTTGGCATCAGGCTCTAAACTGCCTCGTATTATATCAAGAATGGCCGCCTTGTCTTTAAGATTAGAACTTTCAACAAAACGTTCTAACCCAGCCCAGTCTTCCGGTTCATAAGCGGTAGAAAGCAACGCATCCGGAAAATTGTAAAGCTGGCGAACATATTCTTTAAGCGTTTCCGTACGCCCTTTCGCTAAACGAATGTTGTTGTCGTAAGGCCCCTCCGGAGAAGCATAACCTTTAATAGAAACTGCCGTTATACGAGAATCCTTGTCATCTCTTACGGCATCAATCGTAGCCCGAATCTTTCCAAGTTCAATAGGATTTCGACGATAATCAGCATAAATCTCCTTACGATTTACAGGAAAATCGATATAAGCAGATCCCTCTATTACATTGATTTTCTGTTCGGCTTTGGGACGAATGTAAACCAAATTCGGGACAAAAGTTTTCGGCTTAAAGTCGAGATAAGTCAGCAAAGTTTCCTCTTCCGAAAGCGTCTCGCTGCAACAACCGCAAGTCTCTCCACCAACGGTCAACGCGGCGCTACCCATCCATTTTTCATAAGGTATTACATTACGATATTCGACAATTTTCACATCGCCGCATCGATAGAGTTCCATATCTTCCGGAGTAACCCCGTTGCGCAAATGATGATAATAGCGATTACGACCGGCAATCATCACAGGAGAAAGCGCAAGTGTATCACCGGCTTTCGCTAACAGAGGGGTAAGTATCAATTCCCGATTACTTTTAACTTTCAGAGCCGAGACATCAATATCCATCGAAACGAATAATTTATCGCCGGCTTGAGATACGGCAAGGTTTGAAACAGTTGCTTTTCCGTCTAAAATAGTCTGCGCCATTGCGCTTGTGGCATACACCAAGAGTGCACCTATATAAAATATTTTTTTTATCTTATTCATATTCATAACAGTAATTAGAACGTATATACCAAATTAACTGCGGCTTTAGTAGGGCCGACATAATGATGTTTGTTGTCTTCGGACAACTTTTTACCGCAATTTGCACATGGATAACTATCAAAACGGGTATAGATATATCCAATACCTATCTCTCCTTCCAAATTCCAATGTTTACTCAATATCCACGCATATCCGTATGCTATACCAGCACCCACAAACCAACCTTGATAACGTCGATGCGAAAATTTCGAGAAATCTGTTCCAAGAAATGAAATGCTGTTTTTTAATCCGCCAACATTATATTGGCCACCTAATGCATGTCCTCCAATGAAATGCCCTGCAAAACGGTCGCAAAACCAATAACGTGCTTCCGGTTGTACAAGCCAATGTTTCCATTTTCTATCATGGGAAAGTGTCCAACCATTATAATTTGCAGACATATCTAATGTCCACCGTGGTGCAAGACCAACCTCAACGCCTGCATTCACAGTATAAGCGGCAATATCGTACAAAAGATTCGTTTTAACCGCCACATCTTGACTGTTGGCCTTAACTCCCCATAACACCATACATAAAAAAAGAATCACTTTAATCCCGACATTCGTCTTCATATTTTTATATTTGTTTTTCATTATCCACCTTTTTATATATATTATTATCCTCTTCTCCACCTATACAACCGAAACAAAAAACACTATGTATTAGGTAGTTACATCAAGAAAATTTATAATAACATTTCTTCGTAAGAAATCATATAAATGAAATAGCATTTTGATTATATGTGTATTATTTTATGTGTGCGAACCTAATTTTTATGTTTTTTATTTGTCTGTTTCTATATGTTTTTTCTGAAAAAATATTTTTTTTGCTAATTATGGATAAAATATTTTTCAGAATAAAAAATCACAATCTTTAACACTTTTTGATTAACGTATTGATATTTAGAATGTTAAATAAATATGTTTGGGAATAAAAAATAAAAAGAATTATTTGTGTGTTACAATGATTCTTGATATTTTTGTATTCAAAATTTATATGATTTCTTACGAAG
>JAFUKV010000246.1 GCA_017467745.1 Bacteroidaceae bacterium
AATGAACTCCTTAGTAGGCGAACGGATTTCTATCATTACGTCAAAAGCGCAGACTACCCGACATCGTATTATGGGTATTGTAAATACCGATGATATGCAGATTGTCTATTCCGATACTCCGGGCGTATTAAATCCTCATTATAAGTTGCAAGAGAGTATGCTGAACTTTTCGCAGTCGGCACTGCTCGACGCGGACATTTTGCTTTACGTAACCGATGTTATTGAAAAACCGGATAAAAACCAATCGTTCTTAAATAAAGTAGCGGCACAAACCATTCCTATACTCTTGGTAATCAACAAAATCGATTTACTGAAAGACCAGAAAGAGTTGGAGACGCTTACGGCGGAGTGGAGCGAAAGATTGCCGAAAGCAGAAATAATACCGGTTTCGGCAATGTTGAAATTCAATCTCGATTATTTGCTTAAACGAATCCGTGAGTTATTACCCGATTCTCCGCCATTTTTTGAAAAGGATGCCTTGACGGACAAACCCGCCCGCTTTTTCGTTACCGAAATTATACGCGAAAAAATATTCGAAACATACGACAAAGAGATTCCTTATTCTTGCGAGGTGGCGGTTGAACAATTTAAAGAAGACGAAACGATGATACATATCATGTCTGTCATTTACGTGGAGCGCGACTCTCAGAAAGGAATCATCATCGGTAAAAAAGGGTCGGCATTGAAAAAAGTAGGAACGTTGGCGAGAAAAGATATCGAAACCTTTTTCCAGAAGAAAGTTTTTCTGGAAATGTTCGTGAAAGTAGAAAAAGATTGGCGCAATAAAGACGCTAAATTAAAAAATTTCGGATATCAATTAGATTAACTTGTAGTATATAAATTAAAACAGAAACTGTCCTTACTGTGAAGCCGGGCGGTTTCAAAAAAAAGGATTAAATATATGGGAAATTTAGTAGCGATAGTAGGCCGACCTAATGTGGGCAAATCGACGCTGTTTAACCGCCTTACCAAATCGCGTCAGGCCATTGTCAATGAAGAGGCCGGAACCACCCGCGACCGTCAGTACGGCCGAGTAGAATGGTGCGGAAAAGAGTTTTCGATTGTCGACACGGGCGGTTGGGTAGTAAATTCAGAAGATATTTTTGAAGGCGAAATAAACAAACAAGTAACTATTGCCATTGAAGAAGCGGATGTAATATTGTTCGTGGTAGATGTTATAAACGGTATCACCGATCTTGACGAACATGTGGCGCATATTTTACGACGCTCCAATAAACCGGTTGTTTTGGTAGCCAATAAAGCGGATACTTTCAGTAATCATTACGATGCGGCTGAGTTTTATTCGTTCGGTTTGGACGATCCGTATTGCGTTTCAGCGGTAAACGGTTCGGGAACAGGCGATTTATTGGACGTAATTGTCTCTAAATTTTCAAAAAACGAAAAAGAAGAAGCAGAAGCCGATATTCCCCGCTTTGCGGTGGTAGGGCGTCCCAATGCTGGAAAATCGTCAATTGTCAACGCTTTTATAGGCGAAGAACGTAACATCGTAACCGATATTGCCGGAACTACTCGCGACGCTACATACACCCGTTATAACAAATTCGGATTCGATTTCTATCTGGTAGATACGGCAGGAATCCGTAAAAAGGGTAAAGTTAATGAAGATTTAGAGTACTATTCCGTTATCCGATCTATCCGGGCTATCGAAAACTCGGATGTCTGCATTTTAATGGTAGATGCTACTCGAGGTATAGAGAGTCAAGATCTGAATATATTTTCCATTATCCAGAAAAACAAGAAAGGTCTGGTGGTGTGCGTCAACAAATGGGATTTGGTAGAAGATAAATCGAACAAAGCGATAAAAGAGCTGGAACGTACCATTCGCGAACGGTTCGCTCCGTTTGTAGACTTCCCCATAATTTATACATCGGCATTGACCAAACAACGTATTTTTAAAGTGCTCGAAACTTCTATCGAAGTATATAAGAATCGGAAAAAGCGTATTCCTACCGCTAAATTGAACGAGGTAATGTTGCCTCTGATAGAAAACTATCCGCCTCCTTCAAATAAAGGTAAATACATAAAAATTAAATATATAACTCAATTAAAAGAGACTTATGTTCCAACATTCGTTTTCTTTTGCAATCTCCCCCAATGGGTAAAAGATCCGTATAAACGGTTTCTTGAAAACAAGATACGTGAGAATTGGAGTTTTACAGGAACGCCTATCAACATTTTTGTACGAGAAAAATAAGTAATAGTCTAATAAATACGGGGGTGTCAATACTAAAATGACTGCTCCAATAAGTTACAGACTGTAACTGCCAAAGCTAAAAGAGCCGTATCAAACTCTGTTTTGAGAATGATACGGCTCTTTTCTTTTGGGGATGCTCAATTTTCAAATTAAAATACGGGGGTACTCTAACAAGTTCAATCGCCTATTCTGCCCGGTATTGCTACTTGGCAAGCCCATGTCGACAAAAGATGCCCATCTGCTATCCGCTAAAATGAATCGGCTTTAAAGGTTGACAGATTGTTCTCTGACCACCCAAGGTAAAACTCCAATAAGGGCTACAATATAAGTTTTTTCGTTTATAAGATATATTTCGAAATGACGTACATCTCCCATATTAATACGGCTACGATTTCCTTCACTGAAAGATATTGTTTTTAATTTTCTGGAACCTGTCCATAAAGTTACAGAGGTAGTTGTAGTTTTATTATGGTTTCCGAACGTCCCGAATCGCCCTGTCGTAAGCCTATCGGATGACTTATTATTCCCGAAAGAAAATTCTCCTTTTTCGTATGTTACATTCGGCGCAATACGAACAGACAGAGGTAAATTGTCGCGTTTCTTCTTGCTGATTTCCGCTTCATAAAAATCGCAAGCTCGTCCTTGATTATCAAGCGATATCCACAAGTCATTAACCTCTTCTTCCGTTAGCTTTTGTCCGTTGAACGTTGCTTCGGTAAGATTATAAAATGTTACTTGTACATCGGCCGAAGCCATCCAACATTGTACTTCGTAAGGATTTTCGTAGGTATCGACGTTATTGAACGTCCACTTCCGCCACCAGACATTACAATTGTCCAAAGCTAACGGTTGATAACAATCGGCACGAGATTCATGAGGTTTCAAAGCTGCTTCTACGTCGTATAGGTCGTACGCAGTTCCTTCCTCGTTATAATCGTCCCATGTTACATTCGGCTCGTTGCCCCAAGCAATAACCGTCAAATCGTCGGTAGCGACACGTTTTATCTTGTACGGTTGTTTATTTAAGAGAGCATTTCCGGGAATATCTTCATAATCTAAAATTACAGGAGCTTTAACTGTATTCAAATTTTTAAAGTAGTATAAGCGCATGCCGTAAGGCAAACCTTGCTTTTCTCGAGTATTATCGGCAGTAAATCCCACATAATCGCCAATGGTGGGATACGTGCTGTAATAATTGCTTTTGTATTGTCGTTCTTTTCTCGTGAAATATATAGAATACCCCACTTCTAAGGGTATAGAAGTTGTTACGGACATGTTTTTATCGTTAAAGGCCATTACCGACATAATTCCTTCAAGCTGCGCATACGTGTTAAGCAGAGCGGGAGATGTTAACGTAATAGTTCCTCTTTTTTGTTTTTTATCCGTATCGGCCGTTTTTTCCAAATTAACAACGGCTTTCCATCCATCGGGAACAATGGTATGTACTGAAACAACATCTTCGTGAACAGTAAAGTCGATAACCTCTGTTTGCCCGCAATTTACAAAATCGGGAGTATTTAACAACGTTATCCACAACTCTTTATACTTGGCTACTTCAAACTTTTCGCCATTACTCAGAACGAAAGTTACATAATCGTCATTGGAGATATAGTCTACACTCTGGAACAGGCATTTGGTTCCGGGTTGACCGGGTTGACCCGGATCTCCTTTTTCACCGTCCAAACCAGTAGCCCTTACCATATTTCCGGTTTCATCGAGCAACCATTCCGGTTCATTATCTCCGATTTTGATTGTCCAGTAATATTCTCCATCGACGTGCTGTTTTATACCAACTTCCGGCGATGTTCCCGGATTGCCGTCCCATCCGTTTGCCCGAATCTTCTGACCATCGGCATCTAAAATAAATTCTGCGGGATTGTTTCCTATTTGTTGAGTCCAATAATAGTTTTTATCGGAAGGGACTTGCGGATCGTGCGCAACACTGACCAAAGGCGTATTGCCGTCTTGTCCTTTTGCCGGTATACCGGTGTCTTTTCCTCCTATCCACCAATTATTATTGTCTCCTATTTCGGGGGTATCGCCATCGTCACCGTCTTGTCCCTTTGCAGGTACACCGGTGTCTTCTCCTCCTATCCACCAATTATTGTTATCTCCTATTTCGGGGGTATTGCCATGGTAAATAATTTTTTCTCCGCTATATCTGAAATAGAGTTTATAACCCGACCCGTCAGGAAGATCTTCTACCCGTATAACGCAGTCGTCTAACTCGCCCGCGTTTATAATTTGATAAAGGTTGTCGATGTCTATATTTATATCTCCGATTTTATCTTTTAAATTTTCAAGCTCTTTTTCCAATCTATGCTGGCGGCTATAAAGGACACTGATATCTTCTTTATAGCATCCGCTAAGAATACCGCAAATAATTATAATAGTAAAAATTTTTGTTTTCATATTCTTGTTATTTACTTGTTTTGTGCATTATCAGGTCTGCTCTCCTTGCAAGAATCGTCCATTGGTCTTTGCCTGTCGTTTTGGTATCTTTCCCTTTACCGACAGGGGTAAATCGTTCGGCCGAGAATCCTTGCGAAACGAGATATTTTACAACAGCATCGGCTCTTTTTTCGGACAATTTCCGGTTGTACGCATCACTTCCGTGATGATCGGTATAACCTTCTACTATTACTTGCGCATCCGGATTTTGACGCAAAACAGATACGATCTGTCTCAATTCTTTTTCGTAAATATCCGTGTCTACAACCGATAAATCGAAACGGAAATGAATGCTGGGCAACAGCAAAGTGTCACTAATTTTAATTCCATTGTTTTCGGGCTCTTTATAAATAACGGCAGGAACTTTTTCAGGCAGATTTTTCAGGCTGTCTATCTGTGCGTTTAATCGCATCAATTGATCTTCGTATTCAGGATTGCGGTTATCATCTTTGCAGCATAAATAACGGACAGAAGGGGCGTAAATCAAGTTGTCAACTTTTTTCTTTCCGTTCATTTTGAAAACGAAAGAGATAGATGAGTTCCATATATAACTGTCTCGCCCTAATGCTTCGGTGCGTATACCTTCGAAATTATTATTATTCAACCAGATAACTCCGGTAGAGAGTTGTAAGTCTAAAACTTTTCCGGTACGAAAACGGAAAACGAGGTCTCCGCCAGCACCAAAACCAAAACGATTGTCAAGCGCATCTTTCGCCACTCTGTTTCCGCTTTTTGTATAAACTCTCGGATTAAATTTTTGTAGATAAGCGGCCGGTTCCAACAATACGGTTAATACTCTTTTTCCTCGATTTTCGAACAGCAAGTTGTTCATATTGAGGCTCAGGTGAAATCCTGCCCCGAAATAACCGACTTTTGAATATATATCTATATATGAAACGCCGTTTTCTATAATATTCGGTTTATAGTATGTGAACCCGTCTTGCCCTAAAATATAGTCTTTGGCATAATGTGTAGACGCAAGTTTACTGAATCCATAATGAGCGGATAGTTTCAGCCCTATTAAAGGAGACAACTGATATCCGACATTTAACCCGAACTGCCCTCCTAAATAGTTTTTATCTTCTGAAAGAGAATAAATATCTCCAAACAGAAAAGGTATTCCGGCATCAATACCGACGCTCCAACGAGAATATTCTTTGTACAATTCCTTTCGGATATTTCTTAACTCCGACTCTTGTAGAGAAAATTGTTCGTGTAACGATATGCGGTTTCTGTCATATTCGGATTCCTCACTCTTTTGAGCCTGTATCGTACAAAAAATAAGCAAAAATAAGCCCAACAATACTTTCTTTTTCATATAATAATACAATTTTTGTGCAAAGAAAGGCGGCGATAACGGAATTTGGAAGAATTTTTGGATATTGGAATTTTAATAAAATGATTTTTATCAAAATATCAACAGATAGAGCATTATTGAATATTTTACGCATTTATTAGATATATTTAATACGTAAAATCGTATGATTTAGCTGCTTGTGTACCAGAATTAACGAATCTGTATTATAGCTTGATTATACATTTAGCAAAAAACTGTATTTGCATTTTCTCGTATGCTTTTGAATTCGATGACAAATTAAACTATATTCAGGACTATTTCTTGGGAGATCCGGAAGAAATAAAAAAACTTATGGATGCTGTGGCGCATCAAGCCAATGTCAGAAAATAAAGTTTTTAAATTCAAGAGAAAAATGGTAGTAGACACTCCTACAAAGTGTCTATTTTTTTTTACATGAGTGTTCAGTATTTTTACATCCGAAAAATTTTATAAACCATATTCCTGCTCATTATCAGCTTTATACAGAAGTGGCATAGCATTTGTATTTATTATTAAAACAGCGCACATGTAATTTAAACTTATTATTATGATATTTTTCGAATAAAGTTTTGCATCGCCGAATGCAGCATTATTATATTTTTACCGTTATAAATAAAATTTAAATACGATTATGGATATGAATTTATTAAAGAAAACAATTCCGCTTCTTTGCATCTTATTGGTTGCTTGCTCGTCTTCACGAATTAAAGCAGCAGAAAAAAACGTCGACAATAGTGAAATATCGGAGGAACTCAGACCGATCGGTAATTTTAAAGAGATAACGATGAGCACAGTAGCAGATATTTATTTTTATCAGGAAAAGGGCAGTCCTACTTTAACGATTAAAGGCGAAAAAGAAATGGTAGATTTAATCAAAACAAGTACGGAAAACGGGGTTTTAAAAATATATACAACAGAAAAAGATTTTAATAATAACGGGAAAAAAAGAGTTAAAATCGAATTATCGGCTCCATCTGTTGAAAAAATTTCCGTAACAGGTGTAGGAGATGTTTATATGGAAAATCCTGTTTCGTTAGACAATTTACATCTGAGACTTTCGGGTGTAGGCAACATGTACATAAAAAAATTGTCATGTAACGAATTATCGGTAAGTCTTTCGGGTGTAGGCAATATAGACCTCGCCGGAAAATGCAAATACGCCAATTTAAAAATGCAGGGAGTAGGACATATCGATTGCCGCCGATTGACAGGCCAGACGACAAGTAAAGCAACAGGCGTAGGATCGATAAAAACAGCTAACGGAGAAATTAAAAACCCTTAACTCATAACAAAACGGTTGCTTGAATGTCCCGAAATGAAATTCGGGACATTTTTTTTTGAAAAACCCGTTTTCTTTCCGGCAAAAGGTTCCTATCTTTGTCATATCAGAAACGAATAATATGACCAGAACCATATCTCGAGAAAGAGTATTAGTAGGCATGAGCGGAGGCGTAGACAGCTCTGCGGCTTGTATGCTGCTGCAAGAACAAGGATACGAAGTAGTAGGCATTACCATGCGCATGTGGGATACACGCGCACAATTCACCAAAGACGGGCAAACCGAACCGTCTCATGTACTCGAAGCTCGAAGTTTGGCCGAAAAACTCGGTATAGAGCACCATACGTTAGATGTGAGAGAGGCATTCAGACAGGAGGTGGTACAAAATTTTATAGACGAGTATTTACAAGGACGCACGCCGAATCCTTGCGTGCTATGCAATCTACGTTTCAAATGGAAATACCTGCTCAGCGAAGCAGACCGGCTGCATTGCGATAAAGTGGCTACGGGGCATTACGCCCGGATAGAAACGGACGAAAACGGAACATTCTACATTGTCTGCGGCGCAGACGGCAAGAAAGACCAATCTTATTTTTTATGGAGATTAGGGCAAACGGAACTGTCTAGAACGCTTTTTCCCTTAGGCGGAATGACCAAAGAAGCGATAAAAAAATTTGTACAGGAACGAGGGTTTGTGGAAAAAGCCCAGAAGAAAGAGAGTATGGAAGTCTGTTTCGTTGAAAACGATTACAGAGATTTCTTGAAAGAAAATCTTCCGGATTTCGACCTCCGGGTACAAGAAGGTTACTACGTTGATAACACCGGGAAACGATTAGGAATGCATAAAGGCTATCCGTTATACACCATCGGGCAACGAAAAGGATTGAACATTGCTATGGGGTATCCGGTGTTCGTAACCAAAATCAATCCGGATAAAAATACGGTGAAATTAGGACGACGCGAGGAGTTAGACTGCTTGGCAATGATTGTGGAGGATTTTCGAGCATCCAATATAGACAAACTACTGTCTGCAAACCCGTTAGACATACGCATACGATACCGAAGCGCAGGACAAACGGGCAGAGTGGAAATGGTTGACGATTCGCATCTGATAGTTCGTTTCGACCAACCTGCATCGGCAGTTACTCCGGGACAATCCGCCGTATTTTATCAAGACGGCAAAGTGTTAGGCGGCGGAATCATCGCATCGTACAACGAGTGGAAAAAATATTTGTAATATGAAATACATCGTTCTTTTTATTTGTTTCATCTTTTGCATTTCCGAAACAGGAGCGAATAATCGTCTTAAATTCCGGGTATATCTGAAAGACAAACCGGCCGGAGAATATAGTTTAGATAAACCTCAAATGTTCTTGTCTCAAAAAGCTCTTGCCCGTCGAAAAAAACAAAATATAACCATAGACAGTACCGATCTTCCGGTTTTTCGTCCTTATATAGAACAAATAGAGCAAGTTTCCGGGGGTAAGTGCATAACCGCATCTCGTTGGCAAAACACTGCGGTTATATGCGTGGCCGACAGTTCCGCCTTAGAAAAGATAGCTGCATTACCTTTTGTAGATAGCACCGCGTTGGTGTGGATAGAACCTAATTTTGTTCCACTTGCCGCGAAGGGATCCGGTAAGATACGGAAAGAAAAACAGAAAAAAGAGAGAAAAAATATTTACGGAGCCGGGCTGCAACAAATCGCCTTACATAACGGGGAGAAACTTCATAAAGCCGGATTTAAAGGTAAAGGCATGACCATTGCCGTAATAGACGCCGGGTTTAAGCATGCCGACAAAAATTATACGATAGATCAATCTCGAATTATCGGCACGCGCGATTTCGTCAATCCGCAATCGGACTTCTACAATACTCACGAACATGGAACTATGGTACTGGCTACAATAGCCGCCCGGAATAAAGGCGTACTAACCGGTTCCGCCCCCGAAGCCTCGTTTTGGCTATTGCGCAGTGAAGACGCCAATACGGAACTGCCCATAGAAGAAGATTATTGGACAGCCGCCGCCGAATTTGCCGATAGCGTGGGGGTAGATGTCATTACCAGTTCTTTGGGTTACAGCCTATATGATATTAAATCCTTAGGAAAACCGCAATCGACATTGGGAAGAGAAAAATCGTTCGTTACCCGAACGGCCGAAATAGGGGCGCAAAAAGGAATGCTTATTCTATGCAGCGCAGGAAACGAATACACCAGCGAGTGGCATTCTATTACCATTCCGGGAGACGCTAAAAACATATTGACGGTCGGAGCGATAGACAGCCAACTGCAATCCAGCTCTTTCAGCGGATTGGGTTATGTAGACGAACGAGGCGTAAAACCGGATGTAACGGCATTAGGGACTTCCGCCGCAACAACCGATCCGTCGGGAAATGTTACCCGTGCCGACGGGACATCTTTCGCCACTCCTATTATGGCGGGACTGGCAACCTGCCTCTGGCAAGCACTGCCCCAACTGTCGGCGCAAGAAATCATTCAAATCATCCGCGACAACAGTTCTCTCAGACTATCGCCCGACCCGCAACAAGGATATGGCATCCCCGACATATACAACGCCTATTTAACTGCTAAACAACGTTCAAAGAAACAATAACATGGATACACTCTCTTTGTACGAAATGAACAATCTGGTTAAGGAGGCGTTGAAAACATGTTTTCCTCAACGGTATTGGATACATGCGGAACTAAGCGAAGTGCACGAAAACGTATCGGGACATTGTTATCTTGAATTTATAGAAAAAACGCCCCGTTCGGGACAAATCATAGCCAAAGCGAGAGGCATGATATGGGCAGCTTCATACCGATTGCTGAAACCTTACTTTGAAACGAATACCGGACAACGCTTTACCGCCGGCATCAAAGTGATGGTAGAAGTCAGCCCTACGTTTCACGAGCAATACGGTTACAGCTTGACGGTACATAATATCAATCCCGAATATACATTGGGGGATCTCGCTTTGCAACGAAAGAAAATAATAGCCCAACTGACAGCAGAAGGAATTATCGACATGAACCGGGAGTTGGAATGGCAAAACATTCCGCAACGTATAGCTGTTATTTCCTCTCCTACCGCCGCCGGATACGGAGACTTTTGCAATCAATTGCAACACAACCCTTACGGATATAAATTTTATACGGCTCTTTTTCCTGCCGTTATGCAGGGAGAACAGGCGGAATCATCTATTTTAAATGCTCTTTCCTTGCTTTTCGAATATACCGAACACTTCGATGCGGCAGTAATTATACGCGGCGGAGGCGCTACGTCTGAGTTGTCTTGTTTTGACAGTTATTTACTGGCGGCACATGTAGCCCAATTCCCGTTGCCGGTTATCACGGGTATCGGGCACGAAAGAGACGATACCGTATTAGACGCCGTAGCCAATACAAGAGTAAAAACACCTACGGCAGCAGCAGAATTTTTGATTGGAAAAGTTAATGAATTTGCCGCCTCGTTACAGCTATTACAAAAAAATATTTTAACTTTGTGCAATGCCCGCACTCAAAAAGAGAGGCAAAAAGTTATTATGTATCAATCGGATATACCGAGATTGATACAACAAAAAATAACATCGGACACCTTGCGGCTGGAAAGATTGCGACAAACCGTCAACTTGAAAATCAGAGACAAGATACATGCGGAACGTTCACGTATTTCTCTTTTCGCCATGCAGATACCAGCGCAAACGGAAAAGTTGATTATAGAAGAGAAATACCGCATAGAACGGCATTTCAGACAAATAAAAAGCTCGTTGAACTTATGTATTGAAAACGCGAGGAGGTACTTAGACAATACGGAACGACTTATTTCCGTTTCATCGCCCGAGAACATTCTGAAAAGAGGATATTCGGTTACGTTGAAGAATAACAAGATTATTAAAAACGCAGAAGAATTGTCTCCGGGAGATAAATTGTCCGTTTGGCTGGGAACCGGCGAAATAAATACGCAAGTATTGGAGATATTCAAGAAAAAAGAAAAAAACTATGGCCGAAAAGAAAAAACAGACTTATAGCCAAGCTATCGCCGAATTAGAGGAAATATCTGAAAAATTACAACATGATGATTGCGAAATAGACGAGTTGAAAAATTACACATCTCGCTCGTTAGAGCTATTGCGCTTCTGTAAAAAAAAGTTGTATGAAACAGACGAGGAACTGAAAAAAATGCTTGACGAAATAGAATCACAAAACATCAACTAAATAAAATATCACAAACAATGAAAAAACTGCTTTCTTTGTTATTGCTATTCTCATTAGGGATATGTATAGCAAAAGCTACCGACATTGAAAAGGTAAAACCTGTTAAGAATGTCATTCTTCTAATTCCGGACGGAACATCGTTACAAACAGTTTCATTAGCCCGTTGGTGCCAATGGTACCAGAATCCGGACAAACCGCATCTGAACATCGACCCGTATATTTGCGGAACGGTACGTTCTTTCTGTTCAAACGGTCCGGTTGGCGACTCCGCTCCTACTACCTCTTGTTATATGACCGGATATCCCAGCATTGCCGGATTCGTATCGACACATCCTTACAGCGCCGGAGATAATGATATTTATCCGATGGACCCCGACAAGGCATTCCAACCGTTAACAACCGTATTAGAGGCTTCCCGCATACTGAAAAACAAAGCCACCGGTTTGGTTTTCGTTTGCGAATTTCCTCACGCCACACCTGCCGACTGCGCTTCGCACAGTTACAATCGCGGCCGTTACAACCATATCGCTCCGCAAATGATACATAATGATGTAGACGTTGTTTTAGGCGGAGGCATCGCTTACTTAAATGAAGAAGGCGAAAACTACTTGAAAAACAACGGATACGGCATTTTTAAAGATGATATCAAAGGATTCCGTTCATACGAAGGCGATAAAATGTGGGCATTGTTCGGACAGGGAGAAATGGAATACGATCTTGACCGTAATCCGGAAGAACAACCTTCGTTAGCAGAGATGACGGCAAAAGCAATCGAGAAACTTTCAAAAAACGAAAACGGCTTCTTCTTAATGGTAGAAGGCAGTTTAGTTGACCATGCCGCACACGGAAATGATCCGGTAGGAACTTTCTCTGACTTTTTAGCTTTCGACAAGGCTTGCGGCGTAGCATTAGATTTTGCTAAGAAAAATGGAGAAACCGCCATTGTTATCGTGCCTGATCATGGAACCGGAGGACCTGCTATTACCGGTGGCAGCAACCTGTCTAAACGCGACTTATTTAGAACTCTCAGCGGATTTAAACGTACCGCCGCAGGTTTGGCAAAAATAGTAAACAGCCGCCCGGTTGAAGATTTGCCCGCTATTTTCAAAGAATACGGCGGCATTAAGCTGACCGACCAAGAAATAGACGCTTTCTACAATTGTAAAGGTTATGATAAAAGTCCTATCCCGAAAGACCAACGGAAAGATAAAAAAGAAGAAAATGTTTTATATAACAACTCGCTAACGGGACTAATATCCGGTATTATATCCAACCGCACCACTATTGAGTTCAGTACGCACGGACACACGGGCGAAGAGTTATTCCTCGCTGCTTACCACCCGAAAGAAGATTTGCAACTGGGAATGCTCGATAATATCGAAATCAACCGTTATATTTGTAATCTGTTAGGTCTTAACGGAGCACTTGACGCCTTGACTTCTTCTCATTTCGCAAAACATTACGAAGTATTTAAAGGTATGGATTACGATATTATTCCTGCCGAAAAAGACGGTAATCCCACTTTAATAGTAAACGGTAAAAAGAAAATGGAAATACAGCCGTTTACCAACATCGTTAAGGTTGACGGAAAAGATATACAGTTAAACTCGGTTATCGTATATGTAGACCGTACTAATACGTTCTATCTGCCCCAAGCATTAGCCGAATTATCGAAATAATTTTATATCCATATATCGGATTAAAATCTAAATATAAAACCAATATTTACAATAATGAAAAAATATCTAAACTTTTTTTTATGCGCTATTACAATAGCACTTTTTTCATGTTCTAAGGAGGATAATTCTGTAAAAGAAAGAGAAGTATATCTTTGGGGATACACTCTTTCATTGCCACCTGACGGCAAAAGAGAACCGGCTTTTTCAACATTTTTGTTTTTTGATGGAAAATACGCTGATAAATTTACTCCCAAGACTTATTATGCCCCTGAAAATAAACATTTAGCTGACTATTTACATAATATGCCGTTAGATACCGTATATAAGACATTATTAAAAGATGAAATGCTTTTATTGGATGATGGTACGCTTGTAAGTCCGGAATATAGTTTTGTAGATAGTCATCCTGTTATTTCCGGTAAGCCATCAACACCGAAATATTTGCCACCCGGTGACTATTTTATTGTCGCTTTTTACGGAGGAGGAGGTTGGACTCAAAGTGATTATAAAAACAAATATGCGTGTAAGCGTATTACAATAACAGAAAATGAATATGTCTTTTTGCCTATTACCGTTGTTATTCCAAGAGAATATACCGTATATGGCAATATTACATGGATAAATTTGGCAGATAAATACCCTGAATCGCTGTAACCGCACACAAAAACGAACTGTTTTTTAACAATTGCACGGTTTAATATATTATATATCAGTATATTGATTAAATTAACATACAAAACAAATAATATACTTATATGGAATTTACCCCTATCGAAAAACACGTTTTTCGAGGTTTAAGCCATTTTGGGGGGAATTTACGTCTATCGAATCGATGTTAAAACCGTTAAAAATGTCCCCCTAAGTGTCCCCCTAAATTTGTTAAAAATGTCCCCCTAATATGTCCCCCTAAATGTCCCCCTAAATCAAAAATCACACAAAAACGACAAAAAATAGGGGAGCGTTTCGCTCCCCATAAAAATACATTTATAATGCCGTTCCAAACTATTTTTTTCCGCTACCTCTTCTACTGCCGGATATTAATGTAGACTGTTTTATTATGGCTTTTCTCGTGATAACCGTGCCATTTCCCGATAATCCGGCGTGTAGCAGATAGCTTTTCTTCACGCCTACCTCTTCGGCCGTCAGAACATCATAAACAGCCGTGATGCTGCTGAAATAATAATCCTTTCGTTTCCCCATTAAATGCACGTGTATAACCTTTGCCATATCCTTTATATTTATGGCTCAAATATACTAAATAATTATTATATAGAATATTTCAGTGATTTATTTTTGAAATATAACGCTAAAAATGCGCCCGGATATTTCCGCCATATACAATACCCGTTAACGAGTGGTTGCCGCCGATGAACGGCCATACACCGTTGGAATGTAAATAATAATCGCTGCATATTCTGAACCTATATTTAAGGCGTTTTTTCGCCTTTATCGTTCGTTTCATGGCATCAACTAATCAAAATCCGGCTACACCCTCTATCACCCGGATAACCCCTCAAAATATAATGTAAACTTTTCCGCTTCCAGAACTAAGATTTCCGCCCGCCTTATGCAACAAATGTAACATTTCAAAAGGGAAAAAGTTACAT
This sequence comes from Bacteroidaceae bacterium, assembly GCA_017467745.1. Classification (GTDB taxonomy): domain Bacteria; phylum Bacteroidota; class Bacteroidia; order Bacteroidales; family CHK158-818; genus Gallibacteroides. The sequence continues at coordinate 14,787 of JAFUKV010000246.1, forward strand.
CAATGTAACATAATGTAACGCTTCGTTTTTTTTCGCACCCTCTCGCTCTGCACTTATCCCACCTTTGTAACCATCTAAAAATAAAACCCTTCACCCTATAATCCCAGTGCCATTAAACCCACCTCTATTTTAACGCTTCGTTTTATCCCCCATACATAAAATAAACAAAGCCCGGTGCACCGGGCTTTGTCGTTTTCATAACCTTATTTCGTAAAGGTTACGCTTTCGAAACTACTATTGTACGGTTGAGGAGATACAAATTTATTTCGAAAGTTTTTTTCTGCATATTTATCGCTCTAAAAACATCTGTTTTTATTTCTTCTGAAAAAGAAAGGTTCTTTTTCTACTTAAACAAGTATTTTTTGCTTGTTTATTAAATCGATACCCAACAACAATCGTATTGCTGAAATCATCGAATCTC
>JAFUKV010000247.1 GCA_017467745.1 Bacteroidaceae bacterium
AGCAAAAGAAAAACAAGTTGGAACGGAACAACCCGACATGGTTCTATCTATGAGAGACACATCTGTGAACGCAAACTTATTAGACAAAGTCAGACAGCAAATAAGAAAAGATTCTCTTGATAAAATCGTATTCGGACGCGAAATATTTTCTTCACCAGACCTTACTTTCGAACCCAATTACAACATGGCCACACCCCAGAACTACAAACTGGCGGCAGGAGACGAAATTATCATAAATGTTTGGGGTAGTACCGATGCCAATTACCGGCAAAGAATATCGCCCGACGGCACAATCAACATTGAGCGCGTAGGCCTAAGTTCTTTGGTGGGACTTACCATTAAAGAAGCCGAAGAATGGCTGAAACAGCAACTCTCCCAAATATATTCGGGATTAACGGAAGACGGCGGCGACATAAACATAAAAGTATCGTTGGGACAAATCAGAACGATAAAAGTAAATATCGTAGGAGAAGCGGGTATTCCCGGCACTTATACCCTCCCTTCGCTGGCTACATTATTCAACGCTTTATATGTGGCAAAAGGGGTAAACGAAATCGGTACGCTCCGAAATATCAAATTATTTCGTAACAATAAAGAAATCGCCGTTTTAGACGTGTACGATTATTTGCTTAACGGAAAATTAGATGCAGACGTAAGGCTTGAAGATAATGACTTGATTGTTGTGGAACCTTACAAAAACCTTGTTGCTGTTGACGGAAAACTAAAACGAGAACGCATATTCGAATTAAAAGACGGCGAATCGCTGGAAGACTTAATAAAATATGCCGGAGGTTTTGCCGCCGACGCATATAGTGATCGTATACAAGTGAGCAGAAAAAACGGTACAAAATATCAAATGAACACGGTTGAGAAAGAAAATTACCCGATGTTCATAATGCGCGATGGCGATAAAGTAGTAGTAAAAAAGACAATCCCGATGTACGAAAACCGGCTTATTATAAAAGGAGCGGTATGGCAACCGGGCGAATTTGAACTAACACCCGCTACACAAACTGTAAAAAAACTAATTGAAGCGGCCGATGGCCTAAAAGGAGACGCTTTTACAGATCGCGCACAAATCACACGGATGCGCCCCGACTTTTCATACGAAATAATACCGGTAGATATAAAAGCTATATTTAATGACAAGGCTCCCGATATTTTTCTTCAAAACGAAGACGAGTTATATATCCCCTCTATTTACGATCTTCAAGAGAACTTTACGATAACCGTTCGCGGAGAAGTAAACAATGCAGTTGCTCCGAATACTAAAAACGAGAATACATCAGATAAATTCAACTTCGACACCGATGAAAACGGACCGAACCAAAACAGGCCACGTGTTGCTCAAACCGTTTTTCCGTTCAAAGAGAATATGACTGTTGAAGATGCCATTTTATTAGCCGGCGGATTAAAAGAATCTGCCTCAGAAGCCGTGATACAAGTATCTCGACGGATAAAAAACAGTAAATCGATGGAATTTACCGATACAATTGCCCGCAATTATACATTTTCCATTGACAAAAACCTGAAAATAGACCCTTCTGCTAAATTATTCACATTACAACCGTTCGATGAAATATTCGTACGCCGTTCTCCGGGTTATCAAGAACAACAGATAGTGCGGATTGAAGGAGAAGTGCTCTTTCCCGGTTTATACGTACTTTCCTCTCCGAACGAACGTCTTTCCGATCTTATCAAACGAGCCGGAGGCATATCGCCCCAGGCCTACATACAAGGTGCTTCATTAAAACGGAAAAAGACAGAAGACGACCGTATGAAAGAAATGTCGTTACTAACGCTTCAATCGCAAAACTTAGACTCATTACAACTCAATAAGGTTAGGCAAGACTCTATGTATATAGTAGGAATAGACCTTAGCAAAGCGTTAAACGCGCAACATACAGAAGATAAAGAATACAACATTGTCTTAAAAGAAAATGATGTATTGACCGTTCCTCGCCTAACGAATACGGTAAAAATAGAAGGTTCTGTCATGTTTCCGAATACAACAAGTTACCAGCAAAATTACGACTTAAAAGATTACATTGACAAAGCCGGCGGATATTCTAAGAAAGCCTATAAAAAACCGTATGTTATTTATATGAACGGTCAAATAGCTACAACCAAAAACGGTTTCTTCAAAAAGAAATATCCGAAAATAGAACCGGGATGCGAAATCGTAGTTCCCCTGAAAGAAGAGCGAAGAAGAATGTCTATCGGAGAAATTGTAGGCATTTCATCATCTGTCGTTTCTTTGGCAGCTATTATTATAACCATGACCAATAACTTAAAATAAACCTCTAAAACAATATTACGAAATGACTGAAAACGACAACAAAGTTCAAGAAACAGAAATTGATCTGATAGATTTAGCGAAATATCTGTTGAAAGACTATAAGTTGATCCTAACATGTGCCGGTATCGGATTAATAATCGGCATAGTCTTTGCTTTCA
>JAFUKV010000248.1 GCA_017467745.1 Bacteroidaceae bacterium
CAACGTTTCCACTTCTGACCATTCAACCCTGCAATATTCGTTCACGACCATTTGGCAAATACGTTCTCCGTCATTTATAACAAAATCTTTATCAGAAAGATTAATCAAAATAATACCTATCTCTCCGCGATAATCAGCATCTATCGTGCCGGGACTATTCAATACTGTAATGCCATATTTCAATGCCAAACCGCTACGTGGGCGAATTTGCGCTTCAAAACCTGCCGGAAGCCCGATATACAAACCTGTCGGAACTAATACCCGCTGCATCGGTTTCAATACAATCGGTTCTTCAAGATTAGCCCGTATATCCATTCCCGCCGATAACGGCGTGCTATACGACGGCAACGCATGTTTCGACCTGTTTATTATCCTTACCTTTTGTTCCATAACATCTCTTTTCTTATACACGTAAACACTTCTTGTTCACATCCGTTTTAAATACTATGCAAAAATAACGAAATCAAGCAAAAATCAGTTCTATTTCGCTATTTTTAATCGTTTCTTCGTACTTTTGTACATTACTTTAAAACTTTGTATGGATAATATTATATTACCTAACGGATTAACCGAAGAAGAAACTCATACGCCGACCAGCCTTATGTGTTGGGACAAATTATTATCAGCTAAACGATTCGGACAAGAACAGTTTCACGATGAACGGAAACACGCCCGTACCGAATTTCAACGAGATTATGATAGGTTGATTTTTTCAGCGCCTTTTCGCCGACTACAAAACAAAACGCAGGTTTTCCCCCTACCGGGAAGCATATTTGTACATAATAGACTGACACACAGCTTAGAAGTTTCGTGTGTAGGCCGTTCATTAGGAAATAATGCAGCAAACGGACTTTCTGAAAAATATAAGGATACTCCTTTTTACAGCCGTATACAGGAAATGGGGTCTATCGTTGCGGCGGCTTGTCTGGCTCACGATTTGGGAAATCCGCCGTTCGGACATTCGGGAGAAAGAGCCATCGCCACCTATTTTTCCGAAGGTAACGGACAAGCATTAAAAGAACGGTTCTCCAATCCTCAGCATTGGTTTGACTTAACGCATTTCGAAGGAAACGCCAACGCTTTCAGACTGTTGACACACCAATTCAACGGACGGCGCAAAGGAGGATTCGCCATGACATATTCTACATTGGCATCTATCGTTAAATATCCGTATGCCTCATCGTTAGCAGAAAAAAAAGGTAAATTCGGTTTTTTCACATCCGAAAAAGACGATTTCGTCCGTATTGCCGATGAATTAGGTATGATCCGCGAAAACGACAAAGATGTACGTTATTGCCGGCATCCTTTGGTCTATTTGGTAGAGGCGGCCGATGATATTTGTTATCAGATTATGGATATAGAAGACGCCCATAAATTAAAAATACTAGCTACCGAAAAACCAAAGAGTTGCTACTGGGATTTTTCAGTAAAGAACGACAGCAACATATGGAAGATGTCATGACTGTGGTTACCGACATTAACGAACAAATAGCTTATCTGCGCTCTTGTGTCATCGGATTGTTAGTGTATGAATGTTCACAAGTATTCATAAACAAAGAAGATGTTTTTTTAGCGGGAAAATTCGAGGGGGCTATCATAGAACACATCAGCGAAATTCCCCGCAAAGCATATCAAACGTGTACTGCCACAGCATATAAATACATTTACAAATCGGGCGATGTTCTTGGTATAGAACTGGCCGGAAACCGCATTATTTCCGTCTTGCTTGACAAACTGACCCACGCTGTTTTATATCCGG
>JAFUKV010000249.1 GCA_017467745.1 Bacteroidaceae bacterium
AAATCTGTATCTTGTTCAGGCACATATTTCAATTTCGTCTGTGTTCCGTTCAAAAAACCCTTTCCCGAAAATCCGCCTGAACCTATCGCTATAACCGATTGACGTACATTATACCCCGCTCCTCTCGGATCATCCTCCATACCCAACGAAACCCGTATCCGCACCTGTTGATGAGGTTCTAAAACAGAAGAAAAGACATAGTCTACCGAGAATAAATAGCCGGTAAAAATAATGGGGAAAATCATTATCAACAATAATTTCCTGACCCGTACTTGCAAATATACCAGCAACAAATATATAACCGACAAAATGATAACGCCCAGCACCGGATAAACGTAATTGACACGAATATCAAACAAACTCAATACATAAAATACGGTAGTCGTCAATACCGATATAAGTAAAAGATTATTCGACATTCGGTTATCTCGATAGTAAAAACGCAACGCAACAATCACAATAACAAGAATCAACAACAATACAGAAAATTCCCCCAACGGCGTTTTATCCCACATAACAGCAGAATATTTAATTCCCACTACAAAAAAGACAATAGCGCACAATCCGGCAAACAATACCGTACCCGACATTCCTTCCCGATACAGCACAAAAGCCAATGCGCCATAAACCAACGCCGATCCTGTTTCTCGTTGCAATATAATCAATATTACCGGTAATAAAATCAAAGCAGAAGCCCGAATGAAATTCACAGGTTTTGTCAGCTTAAAATTATAGCTGTCCATTAACCTTGCCAAAGCCAGCGATGTGGCGAACTTAGCGAACTCGGCCGGTTGCAGATTGAAAAAACCCAGTTTAATCCACGAATAAGACCCCTTGATGTCCGAAGCTAAAAATATCGTAGCTATCAACAACACAACGGTTACGAAATAGATAAGATAAGCGTATGTTTCATACACTCTATAATCGAGCATAAGAATAACAAACCCCAATACAAACGCCAGCCCGATCCACATCATCTGTTTTCCCGAACGCTCAGTCCAATCTAATATATTCGCTCCGTCAAAATCGTAACTGGCCGCATAAATGCTTATCATTCCCGCAAATACAAGAATAACATAAATCAACACCGTCCACCAATCCAGTGCTTTCCACGTATTAATCTCTCGCAAAAATACCACTGTATATCATTGTGTTAGAGTTAAACATCCTTTCTTCTAAATATTTCCGTCCTACGGATATGGAATCATTCAGATATTTTTCCATCATCAAACTACCGATAGGAACACCATACGTGGCTCCGAATCCGGCATTCTCCACATAAACCACAATAGCGATTTTAGGATTATTCATAGGAGCGAAGCCCATAAATACAGAGTGGTCTTTTCCATGCGGATTTTGCGTTGTCCCCGTTTTTCCGCAGACATCTACACCGGGAAATGCCGCTTCCCTGCACGTACCGCCCAAAACAGCATTTCTCATTCCGTCTGCCACCAACTCGTAATTCCGCTGTTGCACTTTTGTATAATGCTTTTCCGTATATTGTTCGGGAATAACGGTATCTTGAATTTGTTTCACCACATGAGGCGTTATGTAATATCCCCTATTGGCAATGGTAGCAGCCAAGTTACAGATTTGCAAAGGTGTTGCAAGAATCTCTCCTTGCCCGATAGAAATAGAAATAATATTCAACGCCCGCCAACGGGTTGTTTTAAACACTTTATCGCTATAAAAATTTCCGTTCGGAATAAAGCCTCTTACCTCGTTCGGAATATCTACTCCCAACCTGTAACCATACCCCATAGATTTCATATAATCTCTCCATGTATTAAGGGCAGTTACAATATCCGGATACTTAGTCCTGTTTTCCAACATATTGCGCAAACCATAGCAAAAATACGCATTGCATGATGTAGCAATAGCAGGAACCAATGACAATGGCGATCCGTGCGTATGACAGCCGAGATGAAAATTCCCTACATTAAAACCTCCGGCACAAGGATACATAGTGGATGTATTCACAATCCCCTCCTCCAAAAAAATCAATCCTTGCGCAGGCTTAAAAGTAGATCCGGGTGGATTCGCCATTGAAACCGCCCTATCGAACAAAGGTTTTTGCGGATCTTTTATAAGAGACATATAGTTATTTCCCCGTTGACGTCCAACCAATAAAGAAGGGTCGTATGACGGACTGGAAACCATCGCCAATATTTCTCCCGTAGCAGGCTCGATAGCTACTATCGCCCCCTTTTTATTTTGCATCAACCGTTCTCCATACATTTGCAAATCGACATCGATACTTAGTTTCAGGTTTTTTCCTGATTGCGGCATTACATCAAAACGTCCATCCTCGTATTTTCCCTTGATACGCCCATGCGCGTCGCGTAAAAGAATCTCTTTTCCCTTAACGCCCCGCAAATACTCTTCATACGATTTTTCAACGCCCAAATCGCCTATATTATCACCTCGAACGTAATAATCGTCTTTCTCTATCTCCCGTTGAGACACCTCTCTGAGATTGCCCAATATATGAGGAGATGTAGCGTAAGCATACTGACGCAACATGCGATTTTGCGTATAAAATCCGGGAAATTTATATAACTTTTCTTGTAAACGACCATAATCTTTCGCCGAAAGTTGTGTCATAAACGTTTGAGGCGTATAGGAAGAATAACCGGGATTCTTTCGCCGGTCTTTCATATTAACAACTCGTTTATCGAATTCCTCTCGGGTAATGCCTAACGTATTGCAAAAATCGAGCGTATCGAACGGGCTTACCTCCCGCATAATAACCATAACATCGTATGCCGGTTGATTATAGACCATCAACTTGTCATTACGATCATAAATCAGCCCGCGCGATGGATATTGCGTTTTTTTCAAGAAAGCATTACTGTCGGCAAAAGATTTATAATCGTTTTCCATGACTTGCAAAACAAACAAACGAACTATATAAATCAGAAATATGATAACCACCATACCTCCGATTACAAATCTACGTCTGTTCAATCCGTAACCGTCATTTTTCACTTTTGCTCAATTTTAAACTTTCAATACCAACTATTAATATAAACGAAAGAAATGTACCGGAAACTATCCTCAATAAAAGTGTCAGATAATGAAAAAAGGAGAATGCCTCTATCGTATAAATCAGTACATTTTGAATAAATACCATAACTAAGGCGTATTTGAGGAATACTCCCATACCCAAAGAATGTGCTGAGGGGACAGTTACAGGGACATCTTCACGAGACATATATATGCTTAACATAGGTTGCCTCAACGCCGATGTTACCGTAGAGGCTAACGCATTCATACCCGGCGTGTCACAAAAAACATCGACTGACAGTCCTAATAAAAAACCGAATGTTATCACCCAATTAGGCGATAAAGCAGCAGGTAACACCAATATAAAATAGATATAAAGCAAAGGAATGCCATATCCCATTACACTGATGTTGTTCAAAACCATCACCTGTAACAACACAAGAATGGTAAACAGAACAATATATGAAATAATACCTTTACTCATACCATTAAAATTTTTCCTCTATCTCCTTTCGCTCTTCTCGTTCAACGCAATCTATAACCAATACGTCGTTCAACCGATAAAAATCGGTCGATAATTCAATTTTCAACGCATAAAAATTATCATTCTTTTGCTTAGAGTACTCTTTAACAACTCCTACAAAAATACCTTCCGGAAAAACAGAAGAGAATCCGCTGGTTATAATAGTATCTCCTATCGAAAAATCGACATGTCTGGGCAATTCTTCAAGAACGGCATAACGGGCATCTTTTCCGTCCCATACCAATGAACCGAAATAATCGCTATACTTTACTTTACAACTAAGACGCCATTTGGGATTAAGTACAGATATGACACGAGAAAAATTTTTCCCCACTACATCTACTTTACCTACCACTCCATTCCGGTCTATTACACCCATTTCGGTTTTTATTCCATCGTCGCTACCTTTATCGATGGTAATATAATTGGCTGGCTTGATTACACTGTTATTTATTACTTGGGCTACCTGAAATTTATATTTTAACAATGCCGTATCTTCTGCCGCATACTTGGATAACGCCTTATTATCTCCTGCCTCCAATTCCCTTTTAAGGCGAGCGACCTCCATCTCCAAAAAGCCGTTTCGCTCTTGCAAGTCTCTATTTATCTCACGTAACCCGAAATATCCTGTTATATTTCCGGATAAAGAATATATAACTCCCGAAACTTGATTTGCAGACGAAAAAAAGACACTTTGCTGATAGGTGTTAAACCGTACAAGCAAAACAACGCTAACAGCGACATAGAAAATCGCCAATATCCATGCGCTGTGCTTAATTAAAAAAGAAATCAGGTTCCGCATTTTATAATAGAGACAGAAAACTATGTTTATTCAACAAAATCAACGAGTCACAAAAAGGGGGGAAATTTCATTCTTCTTTTTGCAACTCGTAATTTCTTTACTTTAATCCGTTATCGTATTAGGAACGAGAAGCGGGAAATATTTTTGAGAGCGATACCTGTTCCCTTAGCGACAGCATGCAAAGGATCTTCTGCAATGTGGAAAGGTATACCAATCTTGTCCGTCAAGCGTTTGTCTAAACCGCGTAATAATGCACCTCCTCCGGCTAAATAAATACCGTTGCGAACAACATCTGCATACAATTCGGGAGGAGTTTGTTCCAATGCGCTTAAAACAGCAGCTTCTATTTTCGAAATAGATTTCTCGATACAATGAGCCACCTCTTGGTAAGAGACAGGAACTTCCATTGGCAAAGCTGTCATCTGATTAGGACCATGAACAATATAGTCTTCCGGAGCATTGTCAAGTTCCGTCAATGCCGACCCTACATTTATTTTGATCAACTCGGCCGTACGCTCACCCACCTTTACATTATGCTGGCGACGCATATACTCTTGAATATCGGCTGTCAAATCATCGCCTGCTATACGGATAGATTTATTAGAAACAATACCGCCCAAAGAGATAACGGCGATTTCAGTTGAACCGCCACCTATGTCTACAATCATATTTCCTTCCGGAGCTTCAACATCCAAACCGATACCGATAGCAGCTGCCATAGGCTCGTAAATCATATAGACATCGCGCCCGCCGGCATGTTCCGATGAGTCGCGCACAGCACGAATTTCTACTTCGGTACTACCCGAAGGAATACATACAACCATACGCAACGATGGAGGTGCAAACCACCGACTTTTAGAGCTCACCATTTTTACCATTCCCCGTATCATTTGCTCGGCAGCGTAAAAATCGGCGATAACTCCATCTCGTAACGGTCGGATAGTACGTATATTTTCGTGAGTCTTGCCATGCATCTGACGAGCTTTTTCACCTACGGCTAACAAACGGTCTGTTCGTTTGTCCAAAGCCACAACCGACGGCTCATCTACTACAATTTTATCGTTATGTATGATAATCGTATTGGCTGTACCCAAATCGATTGCAATTTCCTGCGTAAAAGAAAATAATCCCATTTTTATTTGCTTGTTTCGGTTTCCCTTTTCATAGAGATAAACCTGTTATTAATGTTTAAAATGGCGGATACCGGTTTTTACCATCGCCAATCCGTGCTCATTGCAATAAGCAACAGACAAATCGTCTTTAATGGATCCGCCGGGTTGTATAACTGCCGTAATTCCCGCTTTATCCGCTATTTCAACACAATCGGGGAAAGGGAAGAAAGCATCCGAAGCCATAACGGCGCCTTTCAAATCGAATCCGAATGTTCCGGCTTTCTCAATTGCTTGTTTCAAAGCGTCTACACGAGAAGTCTGCCCGACACCGCTTGCGCACAATTGCTTGTTCTTCACCAGTGTAATGGCATTACTTTTACTATTTTTTACCAATTTATTCGCAAACAAAAGGTCTTCTATTTCAGAAGCGGTAGGTTGTTTTTCCGTCATCGGTGTCAAATCGGACGCGGTCTGAATACTCAAATCCTTATCCTGTACCAACACACCGTTCAATAAAGAACGGAACTGTACCGGAGAGGTAGCAGTTTCTTTTCTTATCAAAATAATCCGATTCTTCTTCTGCATCAATATTTCAAGGGCGTCGGTATCATAATCGGGAGCAATAATTACTTCAAAGAATATTTTATTGATTTCTTCTGCGGTTGTTTTGTCTATTACACCATTCGTTACCAAAATTCCGCCGAAAGCAGAAACCGGATCTCCCGCCAACGCAGCCTTCCACGCATCTAACATAATAGGACGAGAAGCGATGCCGAAAGCGTTATTGTGCTTCAAAATGGCAAATGTCAATTCATCGAACTCGCTAATCAACGATACCGCAGCATCTATGTCCAACAGATTGTTATAAGAAATTTCTTTCCCTTGCAGCTGTTCGAACATATCTTCGAATTTACCGAAGAACAAACCTTTTTGATGGGGGTTTTCTCCATAACGCAGATGCTTAGCGTCGTTCGCAGCATAACGGAACGCGCTTCCCTCATCATTATCGAAATAATTGAATATAGCCGTATC
>JAFUKV010000250.1 GCA_017467745.1 Bacteroidaceae bacterium
AATTCTGTAATTTGATTAACGTTATCTTCGATGATTTGCGCATTGTTATTTTGTACAATGATTTCAACATCATACGGGACTAATTTTTGGTTTAGTTCATCTATTTTTTCTAATGTTCTGTGCGATAGCTCTATTAAATTGCTTTGTGCATCGTTTACTAATGTTACGGAAATAACTTCTTTTCCGTCTATACGACTGTAACTGGTTTCGTCTTTTAAGTCGAAAAATATGGTTGCAATGTCTTTCAATAATACCGGACCAGATGATACAACAACATTCTCAATATCTGCTACTTTCGAGTAGGTTGAGTTGACATGAACAAAATATTGCCCGTTCGGTTCGGTTACATAACCTACAAACGTTTTGTCTTGTGCATTTTGACTAAGTAAAGAACTGATTCGCGACGCGGTAATGTTTAGCGCTTTACATGCGTCGGGATCTAATTGTATTTCAATAGCCTTTTCTCTACCTCCGTAAACAGATACGGACGCAACTCCGTCTACGTTTTCCAGTTCGGTTACAATTTCTTCGTCAACAATGTTTCTAATTCTATCAACGCCTCCAGAACCTTTTACTTGTAGGCTCATGAAATTGTTGTTGGTCTGGTTGACACTTACCTTTTGAACGTTTACAGAGAATCCGTCGGGTAACGTTTTTGCTACCTCATTGATTTTTTCTTGCAGCTTTAAGGTTGTGTATTTAAAGTTCACATTCTTCTTAAAATCGACTCTGACAGACCCGTTTCGGTTGCTTGCAGTAGATTCGATATTTTCTACCCCATCTATGCCGCTTATCGCTCCTTCTATCGGAATAATTGCCTGTTGTTCCATATACGAAGGGTTGACATCTGATTGCGATGATACATTCACATACAGTTGCGGGAGTTCTGCGTTGGGCAACAACTCAATCGCAAGCTGTTTATACGAAATGTATCCTAGCATAGAGAATGCTATGAAAAGCATGCAGATGGTTATTCGTCTGTTTATTACAAAATTCATGAACTTGTTATTTCATTTTAAGTATATCAATTATAAAAATAGGTTATGCGTACTTTTTATCGTTTTTCCATTTTATGGGAAAATGCGTTCTTCATACGCTCAAACACATCGTATACGCACGGAATCAAAATCAAACTCAATGCTGTTGAAGTAACTAGTCCTCCAATTACGGCTATTGCCATCGGCGAACGTAGCGATCCACCGTCTCCAAAAGTAAACGCCATCGGTAATAAAGCTAATATTGTGGTTAAACTTGTCATTATGATGGGGCGGATACGTTGTTGTCCGGCTTCTACAATAGCGTCGGTCAAATCCATTCCTGATGCTTTTAATTGGTTGATGCGGTCTACTAGAATAATGGCGTTATTAACAGCGATACCTGAGAGCATTACAATACCGATAACCCCCATGATATTGATAGTTGTTCCGGTAAGCCAGAAAAGTATAACAGCTCCTACCAATGCGACCGGGATAGTTAACAATATTGTGAACGGATGTAATAATGATTCAAATTGCGATGCCATTACCATGTAAACGAGGATAACAGAAAGCGCCAAAGCGAACATTAAACTGTTCATGGATTCTTGGCGTTTTTCTTCTTCTCCACTGACTGTTATTGAACAATTTGTCGGTAATTCAATATCGCTTACAGCAGTCCTGATTTCGTTGGCGACTTTGTCGAGAGATTCTCCTTTTTCAAGATCGGCAAGTATATTTGCAATACGATCTTGATTGCGGTGAAGAATTTCTTTGGGTGCGCTTGCAGGAGTAATTGTAGCGATTTCTTGCAATCTGAATTCCTGAGAACCGTTTTTAATAATTAAAGAATTTAGTTGAAAACGGTTAATATCGGGAACCTTGATAATGATATCTCGCATTTCACCTCGATATTCCATTTGTCCCGCCTCAGAACCTTCAAGTTGTTGTTGAATTTGTTGTACAATTGTTGCTACGCTAATATTATTCATTCCGGCTAATGTACGATTGACGGAAATAAGCAATTCCGGAGCGCCGTTTTCTATGGAAGTAACTATATTATATAACCCTTTTATATTTGTCATGCGCTCTTTAACTTCTTCTGTAATTCGGGCGATGTCTTCTAACTCTTCACCCTTAACTTCTACTACGATAGGAGCACCTTCTGTTCCTAATAAAGAACTTAACGAATTTTCTTCATTCTTAAACGCTAATTCTAATCCGTCTATACTTTCGGTTGCTTCTAAAAATTTAGATATAACCGTTTCCGGAGCGAAAGGAGCGTTTTCAGATAAGATAACTTTCATAACTCCGGTATTCTCTCCTTCAAAAATAGCGTTATCCGATCCGCTGCCTTCTCCCGAGTGTGTATATATAGTACAGAGAGAATCTCCTGATATTGTATATAAAAGTTGTTCTAAATTATCTATGGTGGAGGCGGTACGTTCTAACTTCGTTCCTTCGGGGAGTTTTACGGTAATAGAGAATGCTTTACCTTCGGCACGAGGCATAAACTCCATTCCGATAAAAGGCAATAAACATATAGAGAAAATTACTAACCCGACAGAAGCGCTGATAATAAACGTTTTCCGTTTTAATATGTTTCGCAAGAAATTTCCGTATCCGGTTACTTGTACCGATTTGAAACTTTCTTTTTCTATTTTCTTTTTCTTGCCGAATACGCTGTCATAGAATGTTGGGATAACCAGAATAGCAACGAATAGCGATGATAATAGCGAGAATGCTACTGTCCACGCTTGGTCTTTAAATAAAGCGCCGGATGCTCCGTGCAAATAAACAATGGGTAGAAATACTACGATTGTTGTTAATGTAGAAGCGCTTACGGCTGTAGCTACTTCAGAAGTTCCTGTTATGGCGGCTTCTCGTACGCTCAACCCTTTTTCCCTATTTCGGAAAATGCTTTCTATAACTACGATAGCATTGTCTATCAACATCCCTGCGCCGAGAGCCAATCCTCCCAAACTCATGATATTCAGAGATAAATCGTTAAAGAACATCAGGTTGAATGTGGCAATGATAGAGATAGGTATTGATGTTGCTATAATTAGCGTAATACCTGCGCGGCGTAAGAACAAGTATAGTACGATTACGGCCAATATGATACCTAATATGGCACTTTCTTTCACCTCGCCGATGGCACTGTTGATAAAGGTTGCTTGATTGCTGATCACGTTAAAGTGATAACCGGGCAAAGCTTTTTCTATGTTTGTTAGTTTTTCTGTAACATTTTGCGCTACTTTTACCGTATTGTATCGCATTTCCTTGAAAACAGAAAGTCCGATACAGCGTGTGCCGTTGATACGTACAATGTTATCTGGACGTTTATTTTCAAAACTTACGGTTGCGATGTCTTTTAAGAAAATAGGGGCGCTGGCTTCGGTAGAAGAGGTCGATGTTGAAGACGTCGTACTTGTGCTTGTTGCGTTGATAGGTTTGTAACCTACTATCAAGTTTTCAAAATCACTGATGTCTGTCAACATATTAACTCCCTGAACTATATATTGTTGACCTAATTCGCTGACACGCCCTCCGGAGATACGTTGGTTATTTTCGTTTATTTTACTGGTAAGCGTTTCTATTGTAATGCCAAATGCATCTAATTTATATTGGTCTGTTTTTATTACCAAATCAGATACTTCTTCTCCTGATAGAGTAACATCGGCAACACCTTCCAATCGAACCAATTCGTTACGAATATAACTTTCTGCGACTTTGCGTATTTCTGCCATGTCTGTAATAGATTGGTGCGATAAACCGACCAAGATGACAGGATCGGTGTTCGGGTCGTGTTGCGTAATGGTCAGTTCGTCTAAGTCTTGGTTTTGGGTGAAAGAGTTCATCGCTTTTTGAAGGTCGAGAAACGCTTCATCCATATCTTTACCCCAACTGTATTCCACTGTAATACGGGCAGATCCGGCTTTTATAACCGATGATACCGAAACTACGTCGCTTTGACGTACGGCCATCGATTCCATGCTTTTTACAAACTGTTTTTCTATTTCTTCGGGGGGACGCTCGCCTGCTTCAATCTCCACGAACAGACGCGGATTGTTCAGATTGGGGAGCAAATCAACGCTTAGTTGATCGTATGATATTTTCCCAAGCAGCATAATAGCCAGTACCATCATCAATATGGTAACCGGATTTTTCACTGCGAAATTGATTATACTTCTCATATCTTATAATATTCAGAAGAGATGAATTTCATCTCCTGTTTATTTTTGCACTTTAACTTTGCTTTGGTCTCTTAATGTTTCAAATCCTCTGGTTACCAGATTATCGTTCACGTTCAAACCTTCCAATACCTGTATATTGTCATTATCTTCCAATCCGGTTTTGATATTGCGCATTATTGCGGTATTTTTTTCTACGATATAAACGAATTTACGGTTTCTGTTAGACAAAACTACGTCTTTCGGTATAACAATGGTACTGTCAGCATGATCTACTACTATATCTGCTTTTACGAACATACCCGGATGTAATAACAGTTTGCTGTTGTCTATCCACAATTTTCCTTGAAATGTACGAGTTTCCGTACTGATAGCAGGTGATAATTCGCCAATATTTCCGGCAATGGTATCGTATGGCAGCGTATAGTGGGTGATGAGAGCTTTTTGAGAGGGTTTAACTTCATTGATAGAACTTTCCGGCAAATTAATTTCCATATACATTTTTGAGTAGTCCATGATTTTCACCATAGAACTTCCCGATTCGATGCGTGCTTTCGATGTATAGTGGGGCAATTCGGTGATAACGCCGTCGAAAGGCGCAGTGATAGACATTCTTTCCAGTTGAATCTGGGCTGTCTCATAATTTTGGCGTGCCGTTTCTACGCTAACTTCCGAATTTCGAACGTCTTTTTGAGTAACTCCTCCTTTTTCATATAATGATTTCTGGCTTTGCAATTCTTGTTCGGCTATATCTAAGTTTATTTTTTTTACTTCTACCGACAAGCTGTTTTCATATTCTTTGTCTTCTATCTTGATAATACATTGCCCGGCTTTTACTTTGTCTCCTAACTTAAAGGGTTTTCCTGTTGCTGGATTTGTTTGTAAACGGTACATACCGGCTGTTTCTGTTTTTATCTCGGTTTCGGCTATCGGCAATGCCGTTCCTGTGGTGTTGATGTATTTGCTGATTGAGCCGAGTTTCAGTTCTGTTACCGATACCGGAGCAGCCGTTTCGGTTTGGTTATTCGATTGGTTTTCGGTACAACTTGCGGCAACAAATAGTAAGGCAATGGGTAAGTAATTATAGTGTCTCATATGTGTAAATTTTTCAGTTTGACTTAGTATTTTAAATATGGTTTATTTTCTTGCGGTTTTTATTGATTCGCTATTAATAGGCGTAACAGCGGTATTGGTTTCAAAATTATAAAGTGTCAGAATTTTCAAATTCAATAATTCTATTTTATAATTAATCATCGATTGTGCATACGACATTTTCTGGCTGGATAACTGATTTTGGAACTGGCTCATGTCCATACCGGTGATAGTTCCGTTACGGTATTTTTCAGCATTCAGCTCGTAGGTACGTTGAGCATTTTCTACGTTTTGGCGAGCAATTTCTATTTCTTCTACCAAGTTATCTAAACTTCGGCATGTTTGACGAATTTCTATTTGAATGTCTTTTATCTCTTCTTCTGCTTGTAAC